>NZ_JAKEUW010000100.1:0-12442 GCF_022398115.1 Vibrio sp. Isolate22
CACGTGAGTTTGTTCAAGAAGTCTATGATTTAACAAATCTTCTAAAAACCAATCCTGCTATGGGTCGTTCTGGCCGAGTCTTTGGAACAAGAGAACTTGTCCTAAATAAGTTTCCCTACCTAATACCTTATCGAGTCAAAAATAATTGCATTGAGATTTTAAGAATATTCCCTACTCGCATGTCTCAACCCGAATTTTGGTAAGGATAGTTTGACGTCAACAACGAAAAACGCCTCCAAAGTAAAAAAGKCATTTTTTAACAACGTCATCAATAGACAATCAGAACATTAAGATTCTGTCACCCTGGCTAAGGTTATCTGCGTAACGAAAGACGGCTCCCGATTGGGAGCCGTTCTTACTTTAATTCCTTACCCAATCACAGTCTTCATCCGTAGGCTTCTCAAAGCAATTTTCTAAAATCAGGTCTAATTTTTTAGAGGCTAATGCAGAGCAATAATGCTCACTAAGAGATTCAAATGCGGCATCTTCTGAACTACGTCCCGTATCATTCTTAGAGCCCCACTGTTCAAAAGACCATTAAGATTCTGTCACCCTGGCTAAGGTTATCTGCGTAACGAAAGACGGCTCCCGATTGGGAGCCGTTCTTACTTTAATTCCTTACCCAATCACAGTCTTCATCCGTAGGCTTCTCAAAGCAATTTTCTAAAATCAGGTCTAATTTTTTAGAGGCTAATGCAGAGCAATAATGCTCACTAAGAGATTCAAATGCGGCATCTTCTGAACTACGTCCCGTATCATTCTTAGAGCCCCACTGTTCAAAAGACCTTTTTTACAAGCTCAATGTCTTGCTGTAGTTCCTGAGCACTCTTCCAAATATCAGTTAGAACTTCACCCTTTGTATCAACCATAATTTGCACCCTAATGATTTTTCAAAAGCGAAGTATATGATGAATTTGAGGTGTTCATTGTTCCTGTTATGGTAAATCAGACTACTAACTAGATATCCGATGTACTTGATGGCTCTTCATTACCATGAGTTTTATCCAGAAACACTTGGTAAATCTCTTCATCTATAATCTGTTTTTGCTCTGGGGTGCATTTTAGGTACTGTGCAAAGATAAGCCCTACTAGATCATCATCCATTTTCACTCCATTGGGCCAACAATTTACGCCCCATAATGAACTAATTTCATAATAGGCTAGTACAAACCCAGCAAATAGAAAAGTGATATAAGACATCTAAAAAATGGTGTTTATTATTCCTATTATGCAAAGAAAACTAGAATATAAAAACTCCATATTTTAATTACTTAGTACTACATTTAAATCAGATAGTTATTCATTCTTAACGGGTAAGTGAAATATGCGTATTTGTTTTTATATTTTTTCCCTATTTTTTTCCTCTCTATCATTTGCCGGTTTCACTCCCCTGCATGATAAGAAAGCTGAAGGCATAGCTCTTGACGCCTTAGAGGTTCATTTAAACGAAGAAGGATTGAAAAAAGAGGATGCAGAAACAGCTCTCGCATATATAGACGGAAGAACTAAGGTTTTTTTCTTTCTAATACGTGAGCATGGGGAAGATGGGGAAGAACTGTATAGAGTAAACTGCATCAAGGATAAATGCCGATTTAAGTATAATTAATCTACCGAGACAGATAAATCTAGGTGTTCATTATTTCTATTATGTTAAACGGGCGAGTTAGCTACCAAAAACGCGCCTCAGAACCCCTCAAACGCTCTTAGCGAAGATTTTGGACACTTGATCAAGGCGATATGCTTCCATAACGCCTTGTAAGTTTGTGACGCTTTCAGAGCGATTTACATAGCAAAATCTAGCGTGTTCATTTGAAACAAAAAACGCCCTCTAAAGGGCGTTTTTTAAATTTATCGCTCGTTCTACTTTTAAAGATGCAACATAGGATTCATCTGCTGATGCAAAATGCGGATAACAAAAATATCAAGCTCTCGAACTCGATAAAAAATAGCGTGATGTTGATGATCATGCCGGCGAATGCCAGGGCGAAGATCAGAACAATCTCGACCGATGAAAGGGGCTTCAGATACCGTTTGAAGACACGACTCCATTTCCTCGGTGTAACTGTCCGCCTGTTCTTCACCAAAATTTAAGAAAGTATATTCGTAGATATCCCCAAAATCATCAGCTGCTTTTTGGGAGAGTTTATACATGCAATTGTGCCTTTCTCATTGCAGCCACATCTTTCAAGGACAACGAACTCTCACCACTTGCTTCCCCCTCATCCAAAGCTTTACGCAACAAGTTTTGCTGATTTTCTTGCTGCTCGAGTAAACGTAATGCGCTTCTCATTACTTCACTCGTAGAGCCATAACGACCTGTTGCGATCATTCTTTCGATAAAAAAATCAAGAGATTCTCCGATTGTGACGCTTGTTGTTCTTGCCATAAAATCACCATGTGTTAATTATTCACACAACTAGTATACCTCTTTATTTTCTCTTTTTCGCTAATTGCTTATCACACCATGCCATGAGCTGTTCGGCTTTCAATGTTATTACCCCTAGAGCCAACATACCCAAGATGTAACCCCATCCCAAAACATGTCCCCAACTCGGTACGTTGTCACTCACCACAACGAAAACAGCACAAAATGATAATGCTGTAAAAATAACTCTGACAAACATCTAAAACCTCAAAATCAAACTCATCGTCTTAAACCATAACACCCATATTTAATTTCCAAACTTTCATCCGTGTACCAGGCAAAATCCGCCTAAGCGGTTTTGCTTGGTGCACGGATGCGACAAGCGTAGCGCGTCAGCCTTTCATGGGGCGATGCCCCATACCCCCATCAAATTCACTCAGCGTCCCTCTCTGTTTGCTCGCTACGCATTGCAAAATTGAGAGGGACACTTCGCAAATTTCGCGAAACTATTCGCGCTATGTAGAAATTGAAATTTCCACATAGCGCGAATATTTAAAATGTTTCATTACAATTAACGCAACAAAAAGAACGCAACATTCATAAGCAACTAAAAGTTATTGCCGAAGAATCGTGAAAGTGTCACTATGGTTTAAACCATAGCCCACTGCTGCTTATGCAGGAACCTGACCTAGATAACCTTTTGGTTTGGTCTGCGAGAATCAAATCTGCGCTTAGCCTGAGAGCTGAAAACTGATTTTGTCTCAGGGGAGTACGACCTAGTTATAATCGTATGCGGTGGCCAAATTGTTGAACCATCGATGCCTCTCAAAGTAGCGAAAACAATAACTCAACAACGCATTTCACTGGCGGATAGTGATCGGTTTTAGGTGTGAACAGTCAGCCCGTTTTTACGTTAAAAAACGAAGTGGCGAACGGCACTGCCGTCTAGATGTTTTACGAAATTATCTAGCTAGTTCTTACGCAAACATCGAGAATTTATGAGCTTTGATCCCATCGCAGCGACCGAAGCTGCCAAGCAGACCCGCGCTTTACGCAAAGGAAAAAACTACAAAAAACGCACTTCAAAACTCGAACCTTTCCGTAATGAGATCGCAAAGATGTATACGAGTGGTGCGTCCTTAGAACTGATTGCTCTGCACCTCCAAACTCAGCACAAACAATATGCAGCTCGCAGTACCATTCTCCGCTATCTCCATTCCATTGGAGTGACACGTAATGGCTAGAGGACACTTTGCTCAATCAGAGAAACAAGCCGCGTCTGTTATTAAAGAAATGCAGGGCAAAGGCAATATCATCGAATCTGTGGGAACGGCTAGGAATTATCAGCAAGCACTCAAAACTTGCTGCGATTATCTAAAAGAGTTCAAGATTGGTTCTCTTAGAGACATAACACCAGACAAAGCCAACACCTATTTAGAATTGCGCTCTCACGAATGTTCACAAAAGACAATCGACATGGATCGTCAAGCGCTCCAAGCCATGATGGAACATGTGACACACCAACTTTCAGAAAAGACCAAACTCGATATCGTGTCATCTAAACGTGAAACGATTGAACAATCTCGGTCCTATACACCACAGCAAGTTAACGCGATCACTCAACACCAAACCGAGCACCACGCACTCTCAACAGAACTTTGTTATGCAGCTGGCCTACGCGCTCACGAGCTACACTCTTTGCGCCCTTCAGGTGAAGTGTCCCCAAGTCCAAGAGATGTGCATCAAGATAAATTCTCTCACCTCCCCAATGACACCCAAACCTATACCGTAGAAGGTAAAGGCGGTTTAATTCGTGAAGTGCAAATTCCCAACCATTTGGTTGAACGTTTAGAAGGACGTAAACTCGACAGCCCCCAACATATTGTTGATCGTGGCGTGAATTACGAATCGCACTACAACCTAGCCGGTGGCCATAAATTCTCTGATGCATTCAGCAAGGCAAGTTCTCGAGCTCTTGGCTACTCTAACGGAGCACACGGCCTACGTCACAGCTACGCACAAGACCGATACGAACAACTCGCGAATCACTTTGAACGACTCGATGTCATGACCATCATATCTCAAGAACTTGGGCATTTTCGTCCTGATATTACCGAGGTGTATTTACGATGATTTGGGGATTGTTGACCATAATCGTGATTGGCTTGCTCATACTCTTTGCCGCGCCCTATCTCAGCTTTTTAGCACCAGGCGACCACATTTGGCTTGTCGATACCACAATAAAAGAAGATCCAGTACTCCTAGCTATAGGTTCCGAGACCCTTTGGATTCAATGGCAATCATGGGTTTACATATTCTTGTTTAGCCTCATTACAGCGTTCATTTTAGGTTTAATTTACAACGGCATTCGCACATTCTCAGATGAATCGTTACTCGAAGCTAAGCAAGAATTAGCTAAAAAAACGAAAGAGCTCGAAAACATAAAGCGAGAATACCAAGCTCAAGTTGAGCAGGATGTCGTAAACAAACACGCCAAAGAAGCGAAACAACTCAACAAAAAAGAAAACGAGATCTACGCTATCAAGCAACAAACAGAGAACAAGGAAGTGGCGTTACAAAATCAAATAAGAATAGCCAATCACGCACACCGTCGACAAAACCAACAGACACAGAGTAAGTTAGGTCAAAGAGATCGGCTGAGCGCAGAGAAGAAAATAATGGCAGAGTTCTTAGATGAGATAGACTGGAAGTTCACGGATGGAACCAAAATTACGTATAACGCTCTAGCAAGATTAGCAAAAAAACATAGAGGCCATTGATCAGATAACGACCCTAAAAGGGCTGTTATCTGATAAGGCTTGTTTTAGTGCAACTTTTAAATCTTTCCTGACTGTTTCCAGTTGTAATAAGTTCTTCGGCTAATTCCAAGCTTTGACCAAGGTTCTTGTTGGTTTTCACTAGATTCACTAATAGGTCTACCACCGCCTTTTGAAGCTTTTCCGCCTTTCGCCCCTTTCTTAGCTTGGCTTTGACGGAACTTCTCAGGCGTAAACTCTCGATACGTCCAGTTAGCGATAGACTTCGCTATCGCTTTAACCTCAGAGACAGGAAGAGGCACTTTAAATTGAGCGTTAAGGGCTTCTACGTGATCGTAGACAGCCGAGTTCCAGTCACGCTTATAGTTGGGTGCCCAAAACTCTCTAATCGCCTTGTAGCTCCACTGACGAACTGAATCAAACAACTCACAATTACGACCAAGACCTGAGACTTCGCTACCAAGTAAAGGATGACCTTTTAAATCGAGATAGTCCGCCAGTTCATCTAGCGTGTATTCGTGATCAGTCCAAAATTCATTTTGCCAATGTGGGTGCAGTGGGTTTTTAGTGAGTAGCCCTGCAAAACCACGATCTGCTTTTAGACGTTCTATCATTGCTGACTCAATCGCAGCAGCGTAGCGAATCGGTTCGCTATGTGCGATGTCAGACGTACAGAAAGGCACTTTCAAGCGATACGCAATGTGTGCGTGTGCGTTCTCTGGGTTCTTTGAAGTCCAGTATGGCGTTGGTAGATCGCTGTCGTACCATGCCAATACACCGCCTTGACGGTCAATATCAAAGATCAGATAAGTGACCAACTTCGGTTGGTTCACTTGCAGATACTTCTTCTTAATCGCTGTGTTTTTGGGGCGTATGTGAGTGACACCGAGTTCATCGGTGCAATACGGCTTATGAGGAAGAGTCTCGATTAGATCGAGTTGAAGTGCGTTTGATTGTTCAGCTTTCACACATAACTGCGCTTATGGCGGTTATGTGTGGATTGTGTTTGTCTGTTCATGTGTTAAAATTGCCTCAAGCATTTATGCTGAGCCCTGAACTCTTACTCTTCCGCCAAGTTGAATGTGAGATTAAGGGCTTTGTTTTATCTGGCGTTTATCTTACTCCGCAATACCTTGCTTCGCAATTTCCCCTTTAGAGCTTTTGCTATCAGGCACAAAAAAGGCCGCTATCGCGACCTTTCAAAAATCATTGTTCTACCGAAACACTGTACTTCGCACAAAGTGCTGTTACGTTCAATTGATACATTTTCACCCACAAAAAAGTGAATAATTTGATTACCCTCCAAAATCAACTAGTTGCACACAGAAGGAGTTTTCCACTTACATTACTGCCTTTTCAAACTAGCGATTCACTATCTAGACTATTGTTAATCAACATTTATAAGGCCTACCGTATGAATGAATCAAATTACCCGACTCTGATGCATCTCGAAAACATAAATAGTCTAGAAAATTTACTCTTCGATAAAGACGCAGAAGGGCTCCACCTTTTTTGCAGCTTTAACTGTGAAGAACTGAAACCTGAAATAATAAATAAATTACAACATAGNACACAGAAGGAGTTTTCCACTTACATTACTGCCTTTTCAAACTAGCGATTCACTATCTAGACTATTGTTAATCAACATTTATAAGGCCTACCGTATGAATGAATCAAATTACCCGACTCTGATGCATCTCGAAAACATAAATAGTCTAGAAAATTTACTCTTCGATAAAGACGCAGAAGGGCTCCACCTTTTTTGCAGCTTTAACTGTGAAGAACTGAAACCTGAAATAATAAATAAATTACAACATAGTCAATTTAATTCGATTAGCTTTAATAACGCGAAAACCATTTACCCCAAATGAATTAAGGACACATGATTTTTTTGTAACTCTCAAACTCTAAGCCTCTAGATAAAATAGGTGTTCATTATTCCTGTTATGGTAAATGAGCACTTTGTATTACAATGTAATCAACGTAATACAAGGAGAATTACCATGCCATCTATGTCAGTCAGAATCCCCGAAGATATCGAACAAAAACTAACACTACTTGCAGAGTCAACGGGGCGAACAAAGTCATGGATTACTAACCAAGCAATTCAAGATTACCTAGTTCGTGAGCTTTGGCAGATCAACGAAATCAAAGATGCACTGCATGAAGCTGACTCAGGACAGTTTGCTARCAAGGACGATGTACAAGACACATTTTCTAAGTGGGGCGTAAATGCAGATTAAGTGGCTTAAAAAAGCCTTAATCAATTTAGAGCAGTCTGCAGAGTATTTACACGAACATAACCCACAGTCATCACGTGAGTTTGTTCAAGAAGTCTATGATTTAACAAATCTTCTAAAAACCAATCCTGCTATGGGTCGTTCTGGCCGAGTCTTTGGAACAAGAGAACTTGTCCTAAATAAGTTTCCCTACCTAATACCTTATCGAGTCAAAAATAATTGCATTGAGATTTTAAGAATATTCCCTACTCGCATGTCTCAACCCGAATTTTGGTAAGGATAGTTTGACGTCAACAACGAAAAACGCCTCCAAAGTAAAAAAGAATTGCGTACGAATAAGGTGCCTTTAATGAGAATTAAATCGTACTAATCATATGAGACGCAAGAATCAACGATAGAAGCCTGATTGAATCACGCTTAAGAGTGTCCGTTTAACGGTGGTCTATCGGACGCCTGTTTTTCTCAAATCAGAAAAAACGGCGGTTCCGGCATAGAACCCCATTAAGATTCTGTCACCCTGGCTAAGGTTATCTGCGTAACGAAAGACGGCTCCCGATTGGGAGCCGTTCTTACTTTAATTCCTTACCCAATCACAGTCTTCATCCGTAGGCTTCTCAAAGCAATTTTCTAAAATCAGGTCTAATTTTTTAGAGGCTAATGCAGAGCAATAATGCTCACTAAGAGATTCAAATGCGGCATCTTCTGAACTACGTCCCGTATCATTCTTAGAGCCCCACTGTTCAAAAGACTCTTCATTACCATGAGTTTTATCCAGAAACACTTGGTAAATCTCTTCATCTATAATCTGTTTTTGCTCTGGGGTGCATTTTAGGTACTGTGCAAAGATAAGCCCTACTAGATCATCATCCATTTTCACTCCATTGGGCCAACAATTTACGCCCCATAATGAACTAATTTCATAATAGGCTAGTACAAACCCAGCAAATAGAAAAGTGATATAAGACATCTAAAAAATGGTGTTTATTATTCCTATTATGGTAAATGCACGAGTTTACTATCATAAACGCCCATCAGAGCGCCTCAGAAGCGCCAGACAGACTTTATAAGCACTTACTACGCCCTACTAACCCACAAATGGGGCTGTAAGTTTGTGACGCTTTCAGAGCGATTTACAGGGCATAAAAAGCAACTTTGATTTCACCCTTAAAACACAACCAACGCGCCATTTCTTACAAACTCATTCCGCGATCACCTATCTCACGATCAAGACCTATCGATTGTTCTTGTTGTAACGCTTTTCCAACTGCTGGAGATGCGCGCTCAAGCTCTCGACTTGCCTGCTCAAGCTGCTGACTTGCTGACGGAGTTCGTTGTTCTCTTTCGAGGTAGTCTCGAACATTTGTACTAACCCGTTGTAAGACGTTACAAAGTCGTTGTGTTGTTTCTCGTGTTGAGTCTGCAATTGCTCGAATGCGTTCAATAATTGGGTTTCTAACTCGGTCATTTTCTAGTACCCCTCTGGTATGAACATCGGTCTGTCGTCGCTGTTTCTCGTCCAATTGCCACTGTCCTCGGCTGCTGCTATGCAGATCCGTTCTCCGCACAAGTTCAGGTGAATTTTCCCGCCTTTGGATTCCAGTACTTTCAGTGCCGATTGCTGATTGCTGATCTCTATTTGGTTCTGGGCGATGATTATTCCCTGCCACCAAATCACGCTCGAACAAGCGATCAAAACAAGCACTACGCTCAGCACTATCCAAAGCCAACTTTTCAAAACTAATGCGCTCATACGCTGGTTCTGGGCGCGAATGTCGCCTTTGATTTTCTGCTCGCTTGATCTCAACGCCTGTTCTATAAACGTCTCGTGCCTCTCGAATTCGCTCTTGAGACGTTGCTCTGTATCGTGCGCTTGCTGTTTCGATTTCTTCTCGAAGTCCTGCGCCAAACTTAAAATCTTGCTCATAAATCAGCCCTTTCAATCGAATGTTTCGACCGCCTTCTGGGTCGGATATGGAAATGCTTTTTTTGGTTTGTCTAACAACAGAAAAACCAACACCCTCGAGGGCGGTTACCAAATCTTGTCTATTTCTCAACTCTCCATTGCCAGCCATAGACAACAATCCATCAGTGATAGCTCTCGCAGCTTCATGCTTTGGCTTAGGCAAATTTCGAGGCGTGGTGAGCTCTCGTTTATTGATAGGATCATCAGGGTCATGGAGTTTTAAAATGGCATTCGTTGCAATCTTCCATGCGTTGATTCGAGGCTTATCAGCTTTTTCAAAATAGGGCTGTAACCTTTTGCCTGATAACAGTTCAACATTAGGCACAACAAAATTCAGCTCCAAGCGTCCCTTGTCTCGATGTTCAACCCAAAGACAAGAATATTGATCCGCATCGAGACCAGGTAACAATGCTTTCTCGAAACTCGACATGATTTTATCTTTGGTCGTCCGATCAAGGTCGGACTCTTCAAATGACAAAACGCCAGAGGTGTACTTCTTCGCGTAAGGACTGGAATCAATCAAATCTTGAATCGCATCAGGATCACCACGGTCTAAAGTGGCACCGTCACGAGCGCGGTCTTTTCCTAGTAAATAATCAACGGGTCCCGATCCTCTACCTGCGCCCCTAGCATGAAATTTAACTATCATCTTTCGCGTTCTCCATCCTCATTAGATTCAGTTCACGCTGAAGACTCGATAACGCAGCAATGATTTGAACGCGATCAACCGGCTTCCAATCTTGACTGTGAATAGCACGGGCAATTTGGTTTAAGTTATTGCCCATTCCAGAAAGCTGCCTTAACAAGGCCGGAGCGACATTAGGAACTTGATTCGCTCGGGGGACTTTTGCCCCTAAGCAATATTCACGCATCCATTCAGCAAGTCGAGGTTTTGGACTTCGCTCCATTAATGCTGAGTACTCATCATCGGTTGCTCTGATTTTGATTATCTTCTCTCGTTTATCCACGAAAAATTCTCCTAGCCTCTAAGGGAAGTTAGCTCGGAACGAGGTCACTTCTCGAAGTGGTTAACTGGGGTAAAGGGGGCGTTAGCGGCCCTTTCCAGCTCACAGAGAAACGAGCGTAGCGAGTGCACTCTGTGTATACTGGCTTAAAACAAAAGCGCGCGATTAGAATAGCATAAAAAGCGAGCTAAATAAGAATGGAAATAGATATACGGGGACAGTGCCAAAGATTGGCATTAAGTGGCTTTCCGCTTGCTCGGTGTTCGGACGCTTCGCTTACTCACACACTGCGCCTAGCGGTATCGACGAGAGAAGCAGGAATACACACGGGGCGCAAGAATCAGCCCTTTCGGCTGCGCCGACCCCTACCCATTTCGACTCAATTTTATGAGTGATTTGGGTATCTCTATGGTCGCTTTCAGATTGGGATTTGTCTCTTACCCTTTCGGGCTGCCCTGCGCTGTGAGTTAGGCTTTACGCCCCCATTCCGGTCTCACAACACTAATCATTTATTCCTTTCCCGCTTATCCCCTCTAGCAGCTACAAGGGGCGGATTTATCGAGCATTTGCTTAGTTCTGATTAGTGCCTTTACCATGCCACCTATGGAATATCCCTTGATCGGTGGCTGATGCGCGTCGCTCTGTCCAAAACATCTTGAATCCAAACAGAGTGCAGGAGTACTTGAAGTGCTTACGTGATATGGCTATCATGAAAGGACTTAACGAGGTCTCAATTCGTGTAAGTATTCCGAAATAAACCACCTTGCAGGGTGGTTTTTTCACATCTAGGGAAAGAGATTAATCCCAAAAGCGATTGATCTCAATGATCCTTTTAACCGGTCATGACTTTCCCCTACAAAAAAGCCTCCCCAATGGGAGACTTTTTTGTTTCTAAATCGAGGTGCAGATTAAGTGCCGTTATGGTAAATGATCGCTTTGTATTACAATGTAATCAGAGCTTCACTGCACGAAGCTAACTCAAAACTGTTGTCGAACAAGAACGATTTATTGGTTTGGAGGTCATTGCCAATGTAACCTTTCTTATTAGTTTTATTTCCAGAGTCACAAATGTGAAATGCTTTTTATTTGATATAAAGAGAGGTAATGATGAAAAAGTTGATACTGTTACTTTCATTTTTTTCTTTTTCAGTTGCATCGAATAACAACACTGAAGTTGTAATAACGCCATTGGTACCAACGGAATTAACTTCTCCAAAAGTGTCTGAAAGTGAAACTTTAGGTCACATTTGTAAAAGTGTGGTTTGTACATCACTCTCAAAAGAACAAACCATTCCTCACGTTGGTGACGTACCACCTCGAGAGGGAAATATCACCTTAAACGCAATCTCAGGACTAGCTTATATATTCTCTTCAGGTAACGGATAGAAAAATGTAGTTCTGATCCAGTCATTCTTGACACTACCCTAAGAGAAAACGGCTATTAAGCCTCTCAAAAATCAATGTTAATTATTCCTATTATATTCAATTGCGTGACTCCGTAATGAATAAATGCAGCCTTTCTAAGGCCGTTGTACGCATCTTTATGGAACGCATAAAGAAATACCAAAAGCAAGCTATACTAATAATGAACTTCCTTTTACATCATTAACCAATGGCGATTTTTCGCTTAGAAGAAAGAGTAACCCAAACTCTTTTCTTCATCTCGTCACCATCACAACTAATCATTGTGGTGTTTTTTTTTAAGAAAAAATCGCCACATTCATTTCATTTTCTCTTTGTTACATAACGAAGAATAACTCCCAATTGGGAGCCGTTCTTATGTCAGAGTTTGAGCTCTCATTAAGTGCCGTTACGTTCAATTGATACATTTTCACCCACAAAAAAGTGAATAATTTGATTACCCTCCAAAATCAACTAGTTGTACACAGAAGGAGTTTTCCACTTACATTACTGCCTTTTCAAACTAGCGATTCACTATCTAGACTATTGTTAATCAACATTTATAAGGCCTACCGTATGAATGAATCAAATTACCCGACTCTGATGCATCTCGAAAACATAAATAGTCTAGAAAATTTACTCTTCGATAAAGACGCAGAAGGGCTCCACCTTTTTTGCAGCTTTAACTGTGAAGAACTGAAACCTGAAATAATAAATAAATTACAACATAG
>NZ_JAKEUW010000101.1:0-7833 GCF_022398115.1 Vibrio sp. Isolate22
TATGAAAGTGGAAGCGATCCAATATGAGCCGATTATGACGAGAGAGCAGATGCGCCAAACGATCTTCGAGTACATAGAGGTTGATTATAATCGAACGAGAAGGCACAGTGCTCTTGGGTATCTAAGCCCAGTTAACTTTGAACAACAAAATGTCGCTTAATGAAGTGTCCAGTCTGGCTGGAGCAGATCAGCTTTTATAGACTTCTTGAAAGTCGCTTTGATATCTGCAGACACGTTTCTTTCAATCAAAGACATGGTCGCACACCAACGTATAAATTGACTTAACGCCGCGTAATAATCTTTACAGCTTTTCGCTGAAAGACTAGAGCTATTGAGAGTCTTAATGTACTCCATCAGTGTCATTGCAGTTATTGTTGATAAACCAGATAGCGCTGTGCTCTCAAAGAAAAAGGTAATGCGCTGTTTCAACTGATGGACAGTCAATGCACTGACCCCTTGAACCCCTTTGAACTCTAGAAAGTGTTCTAACGCTTCACTCCAATGCTTTTCTTCACTCAAACGCTTAGAAGTATGACTTATAGAAGGTATACAACCTAAATGTAAGCGATCATCCTGCTTCTGTGATTGTAAGTTCAGATGGTGGGACAAGATGCCTTTTAGATGCAACTGAAACTCTGAAAAGCACAGAGAATCTGTAGTACGAAAGGCCTCTTTGACAGCACTGACAAGGCTTAAGCCAATGACTTTAGCTAGCTTAGGGTCTTTTGTTCGAAGGCTGATTTTTAGATCGAATGGGAATCCCAACGCTTTCAACTGTGCTGGAGTACAAATCCGTGCGTAATAGACGCCGTGGGGAGATTTTTGTATATACATTGACTTACCTCGTTGTTTCGAAGCAAATTCAAGTCTTACAGATACAAAAAAAGCCTTTGATAATCAAAGGCTTTTTTTGATGAATAGTGGTGGAGGGATAGGGATTTGAACCCTAGAACCGCTATTAACGGTTGCCGGTTTTCAAGACCGGTGCTTTCGACCACTCAGCCATCCCTCCGATGCCGCGTATAATATAAGGGTGGCTTTGGCTTGTAAATACCCTTATTAACTGACTGCTTTATTTATGAACGCTTTTCGATATTTTTGTATTGAATGGCCATTTATCGTGCGCTTTGCTGATGTTTTATCGTAACCAACAACTAAAAACGGATAGCTAAAAGTTAAAAGCGAATGCTAAAGAACGGCATGAGTCACGAGAGTCGTGAACTAGATAGATAATAACTGGAATCTTTAGTTGAGAGCTTAGCTAGGTGACAAAGGGGGGAAGGCGAGATAACCGTGAGTCTACGTTATTAACGGCTACTTAAGTTTACTTAGTCTGAGGGGGAAGCGTAAAGAGAAGTCGTAAATCCCAGATGTAAAAAAGCCGCTGATTTCTCAGCGGCTTTCTCTAATGTGGTGGAGGGATAGGGATTTGAACCCTAGAACCGCTATTAACGGTTGCCGGTTTTCAAGACCGGTGCTTTCGACCACTCAGCCATCCCTCCAGTGGCGTGAATAATATAAGGGCATGAGGATCTTGTAAACCCCTAATTTACATAAATTTGTTCTGTTGCTTGTTTTCTAGGCATTAACGGCAATAAAAAAGGGAAGCAACTGGCTTCCCTTTTTTGTTTGGTGATCATTTAATCATTCTTTGCGTAGAATCGCTGTAATTCAGTAAGACCTTGCATTAGAACTGGTAAGCGAGGGCTTACATTTTTTAGTCGTTGGTAATCTTGGTCGTACAACTTGTAGTTACCAAACTTATCTAACACCGTAGTTTGCTTATCTGTCACTAGTGCTAACTCACGAGAATCACCCGCAAGAACCCATTTTCTCTTACGCTCATCAAACAAGCTACGGCCGCTGCTAAAGTCAGTTGGGTTTGAAGATACACCCAGTAGCTCTTGCATTAGTGTTACTGAAATATCTAAGTGGCTAGAGCGGTGAGTGTACTCAGACGCTGATTTACCTGGCCAGCTGATAAACAGAGGAACCTGCAGCTGATAACGGCTGTAGTTAGAGTTTGCACCCCAGCTGTTAGTCTTGGTTTCGTTAAACTCAGTACCGTGATTAGAGGTAATGATAACTACCGTATTATCGATAAGATCTAAGCGTTCCAATTCAGCGTAGATGGTTGCAAGCTGTGTGTCCGCCGCTTGAGCTGATTTTTGGTAATCGGCAGCAAAACGTTCTGCTGTTGTTAACGCTGAATCTGACTCTGCTTCTGAGCTTGCAAAGTTGTCCAGTGTTGTCAGCTCAATAAAGTTGAACCAAGGACGTTTAGCTTTCGGTGATTCCACCCAGTTTGACCAGGCTTGGATTGCACTGTGGTCATTAAACGTCGCTTGCTCTGACATGATTTTACGGCCTCGGAAGATGATGTCCGAGTACAGTGCATCGTCAAAGTTGTCACCGCTGAATGCAGCAAACTTGTAATTGTGGTTATCTAATACATCCAACAGAACTGAACTCGCACCTTGAGCTTCAATGCTGCTTGCGTAGCTGCTAGGAAGGCCATAGAACAAGCCAAAAATACCAAACATGTCGTTGCTAGAACTGTAATGATTGGTGAAATTGATCGACTGTTGTGCAAATGCGTAGCTGTTTGGCATTGATGTTTCGTTAAGAGCATCTGCGCGCAGGTTATTCACACTCACCATCAGGATGTTCAAATCATCACTGCGGCGGTTGTACTGAATTTCTTCTAGCGGGTAGCTAACAAGGTTTACATTGCCTTTGTTCGCTTCTAAACGCTCTAAATATTCTTCACGGTCTAACAGACCATGTTTCTCCATAAAGCTTTTCGCTGTCATTGGGTAAGACAGTGGGAAGTTCGCTTTTTGGCTCGTAATTGGGTTATAGAAGTACGCATCAGCCCACATGTAAGTCAGGTGGCTACTGATGAAACACAAGAAGAAGACGGCGGTAATTGGACGGCCGATGTGTTTATGAGAAAGTTTTCGCTGCTTACGCCAAACCCATTCAGATAGGCCAAGTTGCAATAAGAAAATAAGCGGCATAACAATGAAGAGGTGCTGCAAATCAGACGTAAATGCAGATTCCTCTCCACTGAATAAAACCTCCCACACGACAGGCGTCAGGTGGAGGTTTATATTTTGATACGTTTGAGTATCAATCAACAGGACAGTTAAACCTATGGTCGCAAAGCAAACGGCAACCAAACGTAATAACTTCCTCGACGGAAGAATAAATGTGAGCGGGAACAGCACTAATAGATAGAGCGCAAATACCAAAAAGCCGAAATGACCAACCCATGAAGCAGCCAAGTAGAATTGACCCAGCAGGGTTTCTGGCCAAGCAGATTGAGTGATATAACGAGTACCAATCAACATCGCAGCAATGATGTTGAAAAATGCAAACCAGTGACCCCAACCAACCAGTCGAGATACACGATCGCTATATGAGTTTGCGCTGTCTACCATTTATAATTCTTTTATCCGTCAATCAAATTTAGTGAGACTTTTTATCTTCAAGAGAAGAAATTAAAGCCTCGGCAAATTTTTCAGCAATTCCTTTGCGTTGTGAAGCAGCAACGTTCTGATTTAAGACATTGGTTGCGATATTTCCAGCGATCATCAGTGAAAGTTCTGGTGAAGCTTTGTGCTTAGATAGTACAGCACCTACTTCAGCTAGGATTTTTTCAACTTGTTCATCTGTGTATTTAGATATAATCGGCATAAGGACTCTAATAATGATAGTAAAAGCGGCTTATGATAACCTACTATGCACGACAACTGAAACCTGAACGGTAATATTTTCACTATGAGCCTTCACCTTTCCAACGTAATTTTACACCAGCTGAGCAAGAACGATCAGGAAGAACTGATTGTTAACTATCGTGCTGAATCTCTAGAAAACGATGCTTCTTCTGAAAGCCTAGTTGCTGAACTTCATCGTGTTTTTAACTCAAAAGCAGGCAAAGGGTTTGGCTCTTTCAAATCTGACAGCGAATTCCAACAGTGGTTGCATCAACTTCGCGCTGGTGAGACAAACTTTTACGATTTTTCTCAAAAGAGTGCGCAACGTCTAAAAGACGAGCTTTCAAAATACCCATTTGCTGATGAAGGCATCTTGGTAATGGCTGAATATCAGTCACTTGCAACTGATTACCTTTTCATTGGTCTACTGCCTTCAAACCAGAGCTTGAAGGTGACAGAAGGGCTGGATATCAGTGCGACTGACTACTTAGATATCTCTAAAATGGACATCGCCGCTCGCTTAGATCTTTCTACTTACGAGACAGACAAAGAGTCAAACCGTTACCTAACGTACATCAAAGGACGTGTTGGTCGTAAAGTGGCTGACTTCTTCTTAGATTTTCTTCAAGCGGAAGTAGGTCTGGATGCAAAACTGCAAAACCAGGTGCTAATGCAAGCGGTAGAAGATTTTGTTTCTGATTCTAAATTAGAGAAAGAGGAAGCGATCAGCTACAAAAAGCAGGTTGCTGATTACTGTAACGAGCAGTTAAAAGCGGGTGATGAGGTTCAAGTGCGTGAACTGTCTGGTGAATTACCAGCAAGCTCAGATGGCACCAGCTTCTTTGACTATACTAGTGAGCAAGGCTACGAGTTAGAAGACAGCTTCCCTGCAGATCGCGCAACTATGCGTAAACTAACAAAATTTGTTGGTGCTGGTGGCGGTTTGAATGTTAGTTTTGATAGTCTGCTTCTAGGCGAACGTATCTTCTACGATCCGGAGACAGATACGCTAACGATTAAAGGCACACCGCCAAACTTACGTGACCAACTGACTCGTAATAAGTCATAGTCCGAAGTGAATAGTAAGCGGCAGTAGGATGCTGTCGCTTGTTTTTGTGCTTTGTGTCTTCGCCATAGCAATAATGGCTTCAAGTTAACACGCACAAGGAATATAGATGGAACAATCAGTAGCAAAGCCCACTCGCTTTAATAAACCAGCCACTTTTTTAGTTGTGATTTTGGTTCTGTGGCTACTTCCTTCATTGGCACTTCTCAACCTAAGCCGTTCCTACACCAACTCTCTTGCTCAAATCGAAGAGCTGGGTATTCGCGTTAACGAATTAAGACAGTCACTCTATTTCTCGGAACCACTTCGCGTCTCACGCATCAATGAGTTAGCTCTTGACGCTCAATTAGTTTATTCGATTCGACTTCAGATCGAATCCGATTTCCAAAACGCATTTTTTCGCCCTGACGTAAACCAACTGCTTTATGTGGCAGACCAGTTCTTGGACAAATTTGACGAGTTCATTCCAATCGAAAGTCAGGTTCAAGAGATTGTCGATAACATCAAGCTTTTACGCGCAGACAAGCAACTATCTCCCAAGTTAAAACCGTTGCTAAATGAATTTGGTGTAGTGGTGTTTGAGGCGATGTACTCAGATAGCCAAAGCTCATCGGCGACTTACCGAGCTTTTGATTCTATTCTCGAGAAATCTTACAAGTTGAAAACGCCAGAGCAAGATGCGATTCAACAACTACTGGCTGATGCTTCCGCATTGCTCGTAGATTACGCACAGCTGAACTTTTTAGTCGATAAGATTAAGCAGAATTCGGTGAACAAGCAGATCATTAAGTTAGAGTCAGAATATCATGAGCGCCAGTTTAATTTGCTGGTCGCAATGTTAGGTCTGAGCTTGGCTGCTATGATCGCTCTGATTGTTTGGAGCGTGAGCGTGAGAAAGGCCTCTTCGCAATTTACAGCTGACCAGAATATCTCTCCTGAACCTAGCGAAGAAAAGGTTGTTCAATTTTCTGATAAGGATGAGGAACTGTTTTCAGAAAGCAGCGGTGATTCATCTCCTTTGGCAACCGGGCAGCACGAGGCTGAGCAAGAGGTACCAGAAACGGTAGTGAACGAGTCATCAGACTATCTACAGCAACAGAATATGAACATTGAAAGTCAACCAAATACGATTGAGACGCCAACAGCTGAGCGACACGTTGCTAGCGTGACGGATTCGAAACCAGCGATTGATATTGAAGAGATGCTCGAAACACTCGATGGCGATGCAGAGTCGGTTGAATTGTTGCTTGGGGTGTTTGTTCAAGACCATGCGGACGACTATGAGAAGTTTAAAGCGCTACTGATTAACGATGAAACCTCGGCCGCACGTGTTGTACATAGCCTAAAAGGTGTGGCAGGTAGTATTAAAGCGTCGCGATTAGCCATTATTGCCGCAAGTATTGAGATGACAATGAAACAATCTCGAGCGATCAGCGAACACGACTTGAATGAACTCGAGCTTGCGATAAAAGCCTCTGTGGATTCCGCTGTCGAATATTTAGATAATCAGCGTTAACTTTTGCGGGAGTTTTGACAATACTCTGACGAAGTGTTCATACAATCCGCGCCCTTAGTCTTTGTCAGAGGTTTATATGTTACGAGTTTCGAGTCGAAGTTGGATGGTGTTGGTGCTTAGTATTGTGCTAAGTGGTTGTTCTCTATTGGAAGTTAAGTTAGATAGTCAAACGACGCCTCTCACTCAACAAGAGCTGAATGCTCGGCTCATGACGCGTGAATACGCAAAGCTGTTTTTTACACAAGTTGAAGACTCGGCTGATTTAATCGCGCAATCTTATCCTGCTGATGACACCTTACATCAATCTTATGTTTTGCTTTGGAAGATCCATGCTGAGCAGGGCTTACAGCAATCGGCTTACCAAACCTCTCCGATGTCCGCGCTCATCGATACTTGGGTGTTTACTGCGCAAATGAATCAATTCTATGCCGAAGGTGAAGGATCGAATCTGTTCACGACAGATCATGCGGTTAACACTGCGCGCTCTCTCGACCAAGAAGCAGAAAAGCTAGCAAAGGGCGTTCTAAGCTCGAGTGACTTTAAGAAGAGCAAAGCATTCGTTGCTGAGTTTGTTGCGAGCAACCCATTTAACGACCTAACGTTCAGAAGCAAGCCTGCTTATCGAGAATGGCTAACTTACCTTGGCAAAGATGAATCACAGATTGTTCAGAGCCTAGGTACCATGCCAGAAGCGATGAGCGATGCATCCGAGCGTTTAAGCCTGATGGCGGACCAAACGCCAAAACTGATGTCTTGGAAAGCAGAATTAGTAGCGATGAATAGCTCACTGACGGGTGAGGATTTGTCGATGACACTAGAAAGCCTTCGCCAAACGTCAGCAAGTATGCAGGATTTCATTGAGAATAATCCTGAATACATGCAAACACTGGCTTCTATTATGTCGGCGGAAATGCAGCCGCTGCTTAATGATCTTAGCGATAAAACAGACCAAAAACTGGCTATGCTGAGCGATGAGCGTGTGGCGTTAGAAAAGATGGTGACACGTGAAAGAGAAGCGTTAGTTCAGATGATCGAGAAAGAGCGTATCGAGATCGCGGGTATCGTGACATCAGAAAGAGAATTGTTCACTCAAGATTTAGATCGCGTTTCGCAAGAAGTGGTTGTACTCGCGATTGATAAGCTAATGGAGCTAATCAAAGGTGTGATTATCTACTTTATTCTGTTTATCTTGGTGGTGTTCTTCGCACCGTTAGGTATCGGTTATTGGCTGGGTAAACGAACCGCAAATAAATAACCCAATAAAAAGAGCGCTCTAGGGCGCTCTTTTTTTAGGTTCATCGCGGCTTTCCGGGGAAAGCCGCTTTTATCTTCAAGAAGAAGTAGTCTGTATCTCGATACCCATACCCCATTCGCTTGATTAACTTTATTTTGTTGTTTATCCCTTCCAATGTGCAGGTGTTGAGCGGATAACTTGCCGATCCAATAATACCGTGAAGATAAGGCCTCAGTTTTCGTGCGAACTCTTTCAATGGCTTAATTCCACTTTCTTGCACTTGTGCCCACCATACCTC
>NZ_JAKEUW010000102.1:0-7813 GCF_022398115.1 Vibrio sp. Isolate22
GAGGTATGGTGGGCACAAGTGCAAGAAAGTGAGGTATGGTGGGCACAAGTGCAAGAAAGTGGAATTAAGCCATTGAAAGAGTTCGCACGAAAACTGAGGCCTTATCTTCACGGTATTATTGGATCGGCAAGTTATCCGCTCAACACCTGCACATTGGAAGGGATAAACAACAAAATAAAGTTAATCAAGCGAATGGGGTATGGGTATCGAGATACAGACTACTTCTTCTTGAAGATAAAAGCGGCTTTCCCCGGAAAGCCGCGATGAACCTTTTTTATTACCTCAAAACTTAAACAGCCCTAAGTTCTTACGACCAGTCACCACCAACCCACGTTTCCTGATTTAGTCTATTTAGACAACAACATCACAGCTCAGGTTTATCAAAAGCCGTTTCAAACATAGTTACAGACGCTACATGAGACCATTCATGCTGTGAGCCTTGCTCTTTTATATGCTTTTTCCAACTCAAAAATCATCGACTTATTCCCAAAAGACGACAAAACACGAATAATTGTAAATTTATTGTAAAAAACTTCTTTGACGTCATTCGTTTTATGTATAGGGTTATCAATAAGACGTGGTAAGCCGAATATCATAGTCTTAATGGTGCACGTGCCGAAAGGATATCCATATAAAACGTGATTAATAGTTATATTTATTTCGCATTTCGACTTGGCTACAGAGCATTTTGTCGCTACCGAAGAGATAACTAAGCTATTGAAATATAAACAAACACAACAGAAACAAACATAATTTAATAAAAAGACAGGGAAAACCATGAAAAACATAAGAGAATTATTTTTTGGGTTTATATTATTGTTTAGTTCCAGTGCATTTGCAGAAGAAGGATCATTTAATCAAGCTATTAGCAATTTGAGTCAAAGTGTTGATGGATTTTTCAACGAATACACAGGATGGTTCGTTGGATTAATATTTAAAAGTGTACCGGTAGGTGAAGCTAATTTCCCTATCATTGTTGGCTGGCTATTACTCGCAGCTATGGTCTTCACAGTTTATTTTGGTTTCGTTCAATTTAAACGTGTCGGTATGGCTATCGATATCATTAAAGGTAAGTACACCGACCCTAAATCGAAAGAAGATGGTGAGGTTTCTCACTTTCAAGCACTTACCACTGCTTTGTCAGGAACCGTGGGCCTAGGTAATATTGCCGGCGTTGGTGCAGCCCTTGCGATCGGTGGTCCAGGTGCAACATTCTGGATGATTTTGTGTGGTCTTCTAGGGATGGCTTCTAAATTCTGTGAGTGTACTTTAGGCGTTAAATACCGAACTATCTTGCCGTCAGGTGTTGTTTCGGGTGGTCCTATGTACTACCTCAGCCAAGGCCTTAGTGAAAGAGGTTTAGGCGGACTGGGTAAAGTACTGGCTATCGGTTTCGCACTCATGTGTATCTTAGGTTCACTGGGTGGCGGTAACATGTTCCAAGCTAACCAAGCTCATGCAATGCTAACGTATGCCTTTGATATCCCAAGTGAGTACGGTGTTATCACTGGTCTTGTACTAGCTGCTCTTGTTTTCTCTGTGATTGTTGGTGGTATGCCTTCTATCGCATCAGTAACGGAAAAAGTAGTTCCTTGGATGGCTGCACTATATATCGGTATGGCTGTAGTTGTTATCGGTTCTAACCTAGATCAAGTTGGTCCTGCATTCAGCGCAATCTTTACAGGTGCATTCACTGGTGAAGGTGTCGTTGGTGGCTTCATTGGTGCGTTAATTCAAGGTTTGAAACGTGCTACCTTCTCGAACGAAGCGGGTGTTGGTTCTGCGGCTATTGCTCACTCAGCAGTTAAAACAAAAGAGCCAATCACTGAAGGCCTAGTGTCACTGCTAGAACCGTTCGTTGATACAGTAATCATTTGTACTATGACTGCATTGGTTATCACTATCGCTGGCTTGAACACAGGTCCATTCGATGGTTCAGGTTTAACAGGTGTAACTCTAACTGCGGCATCGTTCACTGAAACTGCAGGTTTCTTCAAATACACATTAGCACTAGCCGTTATCATGTTTGCATTTTCTACTATGATTTCTTGGTCGTACTACGGTCTTAAAGCATGGACTTACCTATTCGGTGAAGGAAAGGCTACGGAACTGGTTTTCAAAGTGATGTTCTGTGTGTTCGTTGTAATTGGCGCAACAATCCAATTTGGTGCGGTAATCGACTTCTCTGATGCAGCTATCTTTGCAATGTCTATCTTTAACATCCTAGGTCTTTACTTCTTGATGCCTGTTGTTAAGAAAGAACTGCAATCATTCGTTGCTCGTGTGAAATCAGGTGAAATCAAAACCTACGAAAAGTAATCACTCGCTAATTAACACTGTTCTAAAAACTTTGGTAATACCCTTTGCTTGAGAAAGCGAGAACAGGACAATAGCTTAATAAAAATCCCTACCAGCTTTGCTTGTAGGGATTTTTTGTACCTAAATTTTCCTGTTCACGCTGCTCAGGATCTTGGCATACTTGTATACGTTCAACCGCCTCTTCCACATCAACCATATCTCGTTGCGCTAATGACGAGTTACAGTCATCAAAGCAATAAGCTACGGTGCAATTCTCACACTGATATTCATTCATGGTCTATCCCTCCCCATCGTAATGACCTGACCAAAGAACAACAGGCCGCGTGTTCATCCTAGAACAGAACCACTATGAGGCTGACAATGTCTATAAATATGCGTGCAAAGTCACCAAATACTCAACTAGTCACATAAAACTGTTAACTATGAAGCACCAATCACAAATGGCGGAGAGGTAGATGCAAGTATTCTTAGTAGAGAGACACATTCTTCTCACCACCTAGCACCAACAAAAAACACCCACACCATTTGCATGATGTGGGTGTTTAAAATTAAAGAGTGATAACTTAGTGTTTAACCTACAAACCCATCTCTTCAGTTAGGGCTTTGATTTGCTCAAGATCCATGGTGTGAACCTCAATCATTTGTCTGATGTCGCTGAGACGAGAATTTGCGTTATCTTGCTTCTCACAAGCGTCAGACTTCGCGTCCCAAGACGTACCATCTAAGAAAACATCACACGCTTTCTTCAATGATCCTAGGTTCTGCTCAATGGTATCCCTTTCTTTCTCAAGCTTTTCTAGCTCTTGAGAAATCTGTAATTCTTTGCGGAAAAGCTCGCGAGAACGCTCAAACAAAGTCGACTGCATATCTGCCTGACGGTTTAGCTTCTGGTTATCTTGCTCTGTTTTATCTAATGTCTGTTTCTGCTCGTTTAACTGCTGCTCTAGTGAGTAATTTGCTTTCTCTAACACGGCAGATTGCTTAGCAAGATCTTGAAGTTCTTTTTGATGCGCTTCTGCTTGCTCGGCCAAAGCCGCTTCAACCTTAGCATCAATTTCAGTATCAACTTCCGCCACTTTCGCTTCAACAGAAGACACCAACTGTGTTTTGCTTTCACTCAATTCTTGATAACGAGCTTCGAGTACCTGATAAGTGGATTCCCACTTCGAAGCTGTCACTGTAGAACCAATCAAGCCACCAAGAGCCAAACTAATAACGGCAGCGATACCGATATAGAGCTGACTGCGCTTATCGCGTTCTTCAATAACAACCACTTCATCTTGTTCGCTTTGTCCAGGTTGCTGGTTCACTAGCGGGTACTCCCAAAAATATGTTAAACGTTACGCGGTCACTGGATGGTTAAGTTATATCAAACAGTGCTAACGAGTTAATTCCGAAATCATTAGGCTGGCAGTATACAAAAGGAAGCTACTAACGATAACTATCACCACCCATTTTTGTACTTTTTCGTTTGTCCTATAACGAAACAGTACAAATGCCAACGCCAATAAAAAAACAATCGCTATTAGTCGAGTCATAACTCCTCCTTGTTTCTCTATTTTATACCATTTAAATAAGCAAGTTACGTCAGAGTCGCGTTGTTTGATCATTTAGTTGAACAACATTTGTTCAAACAGATATTTTGTAGCTGACATCACAATTTATATGATCTAGGATACGCCTACAGATTACCTGATCAGTCAGGTAATTGTTCCAATGAAGACTGCAGGAGAGTGGTTTTTAACTAAATATTAACATTTAGTTAGATTGACCCGCCGAAGAAGTAAATCTTTCAGGTGCTTTATGCTGGAGAAATCCGGAAAAGTGAGGACTGTCGTTGGAGGAACCTCTGGAGAGAACCGTTCAATCGGTCGCCGAAGGAGCAAGCTTAGTGCCCATCACTTATCTAACAGTGATTCGCTAAGTGAAACTCTCAGGCAAAAGGACAGAGGAGTGGAAAGCAACAAGCCTTAATTAACAAAAGAATTCTATCTAGAAATCCGTATGTATTAAGTGGTGCTACCGATCCCTGCGATCTGCACTGCCTTCCCTCTTCTCCTTAAATTTTTAATTTATTAAGGGGAATCTATGAACCACCTACAAGCTACACTACAAACCATCAACCAATTCGTTTGGGGACCACCACTGCTTATTCTGCTAGTGGGTACAGGTATCTACTTTACTTTTCGCTTAGGCTTACTCCAGTTTAGACACCTCCCAACCGCGATAAAAGTGGTGTTCAGCAAAGACAAGTCCGGTACGGGTGACGTATCAAGTTTTGCCGCTTTGTGTACCGCGCTTTCAGCAACTATTGGTACAGGTAACATTGTTGGTGTAGCGACCGCGATCAAGATTGGCGGCCCCGGTGCCCTATTTTGGATGTGGCTTGCCGCGTTATTTGGCATGGCGACTAAATACGCTGAATGTCTACTAGCCGTAAAATACCGCAGAACCGATAGCAATGGTGAGATGGTTGGGGGCCCAATGTACTACCTGCAATACGGAGTGGGCTCAAAAATCTTGGCGGTAATGTTCGCTGTATTCGCTTTAGGCGTAGCCTGTTTTGGTATTGGTACCTTTCCACAAGTAAATGCGATTTTAGATGCTACAGAAATCTCATTTGGTGCTTCACGCGAAATGTCAGCGGTCGTACTAACAGTGTTAGTGGCAGTTGTTACACTTGGTGGTATTCAATCTATCGCTAAAGTGGCTGGAAAAGTCGTTCCAACTATGGCGGTTATGTACATCGTCGCATGTTTAAGCGTTCTGGTTTCCAATGCAGATCAACTGCTGAATGCCGTTACTCTTGTTGTTACCTCTGCGTTCACCAATACCGCTGCAACCGGTGGCTTCTTTGGTGCGAGTATCATGCTGGCAATCCAATCAGGCATTGCTCGTGGTGTGTTCTCTAACGAATCTGGTTTAGGTAGTGCACCCATGGCTGCGGCGGCTGCAAAAACAGATTCATGTGTGAAGCAAGGTCTTGTCTCTATGACAGGTACTTTCTTCGACACCATCATCATTTGTACGATGACAGGTTTGGCGCTTATCTTAACCGGCGCTTGGCAGACTGACCTTTCTGGTGCTGCAATGACCACTCATGCATTTGCTGTTGGTCTGAATGCAGACACGCTTGGCCCTATGCTGGTTTCTGTTGGTCTAATCTTCTTTGCGTTTACTACGATTTTAGGTTGGAACTACTACGGCGAGCGCTGTGTTGTTTTCTTGCTGGGTACTAAAGCTGTCCTACCTTACAAGATCATCTTCATTGCGTTGGTGGCTTCTGGTGCATTCTTGAAGCTCGACATGATCTGGATAATGGCAGACATCGTGAACGGCCTGATGGCAATTCCAAACCTAATCGGCCTTATCTTGCTACGCCACGTGGTTATCGAAGAAACAAAGCTGTTCTTCAAACCTTTAACGTCTTCAAACGATTGTGAAGCTGTAAAAGCATAATCAGAATTGATTGAACACAAGCCCGCATTCAAATGCGGGCTTTTTTATATCCATTCGATACTTAAACTGACTAAATTATTACTATCGTATACCCACAAAATAAAATAAGATTTTAATTAGACCACTGTTCTAATTAATTTATAGGTAAAGATTAACCCAAAACTCTCTAATTAAAAGCTCACTAATAAAACCAACACTTAATTAGATGTTAATTATATTTAACAGATTATGACTAAATGGCAGAGTTTCTTTCATAAAAAAATAAGGAACGCTTTTGTTTTAACCACTCAAAAACACACCAGAATAAAACATGTGACTTTAATTCATATAATAGTCAGTTTATAGTCATCTAAATTGTTGAGAGAATTATAATAAAAATAAAACGTTGGCTATATGATCAGATTCGACCCGATTAAAAACCGTATTTATAACGATGAACGTTCTATTAAAATAGGATATCGTGAGACTCGCGTTTTAGAGTTATTACTTAAAAACTCGCCCGAGATTGTGAACAAGCAAGATATTATTAGTTTCGCATGGGGAAGCGAGTTCATTGGGGATACGTCACTGGCGAAGTGTATCAGCTTACTTCGCCAAGGATTCGTTAAGCTTGGCATCAGAGAAACACCCATCGTCACGGTGCCAAAGGTCGGTTACCGACTTATTGATGAATGCGTCTTTATTGACTCGCAACCACAAAGCGAAGTCACGATTCCCCTCACACCGGTGAGCGAGCAAGTCCCGCTCGGTCAACGTGATATTGCAACCTCTATTACGAGCAACGATACACCCGAATCCAAATTGACTTCACTTGCCTACTCTCAAGTTAACTTATACAAAAACAGGCTGTGTTACTTCATAACGGGTTGTTTGCTTCTGTCTTCGGCACTATTGGCTTTCGCTAAGGTTCACGATAAAAGCCTTGGTGATATCACTCCCTTTAACCGACTTAATGAACAGTGGGTTGGGCAGGTACAAGTTTTTCAGGAAACAGAGATGTCCCTGAGCCCAGAACTCGAGGCTATTCTCTACAAATATCAATGCGATTGTGTGGCCTACATCAGCGATGAACCCGGCTATTCAGAACTCTCCATGCTCAACAAGACAACACGTCAGTCCATCAATATCTTTTACACAGCCACGCAATTAGATCGAGCCAGTCAAGAGATAGAATTATTCCTAAAGAGAGGCCAATTATGATACCATTTGTAGCTCTGTTTTCCTCGCTAGCGTTATTGATTGGCATATGGAGTATCCCTTCTCCTCCTCCCCAAGAAGAGCACCGTTATCAACATAGCGTGGTAGATCTTGTGTTAGATGGAAATGTGTTACGAACCGATGGGCTCACCAAAATAAGTGATAACAAGGTTCTGCATCTTATGTCCGTCCAAGATGACAATATGCCCGACCCGATTGTTCTTCGATTTAGAGGAGAAGCTGGTCCTTCTCAATCCCTATTCTTTTCAATAGCTGGCACTATCGACTTAGTCTCCGTGCAAAAAATAAATAAAACCATGAATGACAACTTATTGTCGCCCTACCTACTTATCAACAATGACCCTTTAACATTGAAGGTTGATATATTAAGTTCAAATGATTTATTTGCCATCATTCGAACATGTAATACAGGAAGAACACAACTTTTGGCTAAACGATAATTTACCTCCGTTTGGCCACCAGCTGAATTTACTTCGTTTTAATTAACACCGTTCTGAATATTACACATAAAAAACGGATGGTTATATTTATTACTGCATCAATAAACATCTCTTGTTTCTGAGCATTCAATTAATCAAATGTTTAAAACACTGGATTAAATTGGCTTTGTTGCGTAATTCAATGGAACTAAATCCAGAACCTACGATCTGAGCAGCTACCTCCACTCTCTCTCGTAGTCCTATGCCTAAGCCTCGTTACAAAACAACCAACTGGAAGCAATACAACCAATCACTCATTAACCGTGGTTCTCTGACCTTTTGGATTGATGAAGAAGCAATAAGCGGGTGGGCGCAAAGCAAACAGAATAAGCGCGGGA
>NZ_JAKEUW010000103.1:0-7265 GCF_022398115.1 Vibrio sp. Isolate22
CTGGGCAGTCTACCTGGGCAGTCTACGTGTGCGTAGTGACGTGATGGAGTGTCGTACTCAACGTGAGAAGTAGCGATTGTGATACCGCGCTCACGCTCTTCTGGAGCGTTATCGATAGATGCGAAATCTTTAGCAACACCACCGTACACTTTTGCAAGTGTAGTACAGATAGCAGCAGTTAGAGTTGTTTTACCGTGGTCAACGTGGCCGATAGTACCAACGTTTACGTGCGGTTTCGTACGTTCAAATTTTTCTTTAGACATGGGGTGTCCCTCTAGGTACGGATTAGGTGGCTTAAAATAAGACCACGCAACCAAAAAAAATGGTTTTCTTTATTAAAGGAGAAGAAGCTTTAGACTGGTGCTAATACCCAGAGTCGAACTGGGGACCTCACCCTTACCAAGGGTGCGCTCTACCGACTGAGCTATATCAGCACACAAAATGAGTTGGAGCGTGCAGCGGGAATCGAACCCGCATCATCAGCTTGGAAGGCTGAGGTAATAGCCATTATACGATGCACGCAACACGTAACTCTGTTTGAGCTATTTAACCTTTAGAATATGGTGGAGAGGGACGGATTCGAACCATCGAAGGCAGTGCCAACAGATTTACAGTCTGCTCCCTTTGGCCACTCGGGAACCTCTCCAAATTTTTGAGCTTTCTCTCGCTTGCCTCAAAGGAAGGGAGAAAGTGGTGCCGACTACCGGAATCGAACTGGTGACCTACTGATTACAAGTCAGTTGCTCTACCTACTGAGCTAAGTCGGCACAAGTGGGGCGCATTTTATTGAATGATTTTCCACCTTGCAATAGCAAATTGAAAAAAAGTGCAAAATTCTCTGCCCAAACTCCGACATACGACTATTTAGCTCAAGGTTTCCGTCTTTAACCCGCATCTAGTACAGGAAGATATTTTATTTATCTATCGCTTGATGTATTTTCCATGCACTTGTTTTGTTATCCACTATAGAGTTTTGTATGAGCCCATTCATGTCATTTGACCGTACACATTGGTCTGAACTAAGGAATTTAGTTCCGATGACACTTTCTGAAAGCGACTTAAAAGAGCTTCAAGGCATCAATGAAAAGCTCACCATGGAAGAAGCTGTAGAGATCTACCTGCCGCTTTCTCGTCTATTGAACCTCTATGTGGCAGCCAGACAAAACCGCAATTCAGTACTTCATCAATTCCTTGATAAAAAAGAGAAAGCACCACCATTCATTATTGGTATTGCTGGTAGTGTTGCAGTGGGAAAAAGCACAACTGCGCGTCTACTTAAGGCCCTGCTCTCTCGTTGGGAAAACCACCCGAAAGTCGAGCTAGTCACCACCGACGGTTTCTTATATCCAAATGAAGTATTGGAAGAGAAAGGCTTGATGAGTAAGAAAGGCTTCCCTGAGTCTTACGATATTAAGCGTCTAGTTAATTTTGTCTCAGACGTTAAAGCGTGCAAAAGAAACGTCACAGCGCCAGTTTACTCGCATCTAACCTACAACATTACTAATGATGTTAAGTGTGTTGACCTACCTGACGTGTTGATCATTGAAGGCCTAAACGTATTGCAGAGTGGAATGAATTACCCACACGAGCCACACCGTGTGTTTATTTCTGACTTCCTGGACTTTTCACTCTATGTGGATGCAGACAGCCAGCAAATCAAAGAGTGGTATATCAACCGCTTTATGAAGTTTAGAGAAGGGGCATTTACCAAGCCGGGCTCTTACTTTAGTCATTACACTAAATTATCGAACCAGGCGGCATTGGATAAAGCAGAAGGGATCTGGAGTTCAATCAATGGGTTGAACCTAGAGAAGAACATCCTTCCAACCAGAGAGCGAGCGCACCTAATCCTACGAAAAGGTGCAGATCACATGGTTGAAGAAGTATTACTAAGAAAATAGGAAGGTCTTAACTACCCTTCCTAAGTGAGATTTCACCGCCGATATAACTTTCGATACCATTCTCAGTTTTGAGTAATACAGCACCCTGCTCATCAATACCTTGTACGACCCCTTCAATTTCTCTAGGTCCAATAATCAGCTTCACATTGCGACCTAAGAAATTATCCAAGCGATTCCAACGCTCAACAAAGTTCGACATCCCTTTCATTTCATAATCAACCAGTGCTTTGTCCCAAGCGTTAATCAGAGTTTGTGCAAGCTGATTACGATCAGGCACCTGACCATCACACACTTCTTTAAGCGAGGTCCATGGTTGACCAATACCAGAAGTTGAAGGGGCCATTGAAAGATTGAGCCCTAAGCCAATGACAATATGAGCAGCACCGCCAGATTGTCCTGACAGCTCAACTAAGATACCCGCAAGTTTCTTATCATTATGGTAAAGATCATTAGGCCATTTGAGTTTCACGCCTTCAACGCCCATCTCTTCCAGAGCCTCGACAACCGCAACGCCAACAACAAGGCTTAGGCCCATCGCAGCTGCCATCCCTGCGTCGAGTCTCCAGTACATCGAAAGGTATAGGTTGGCTCCAAATGGTGACACCCACTCCCTGCCACGACGACCTCGACCAGAGGCTTGGTATTCAGCAACACAAACAGAGCCAGATTCTAGCTCATTGGTGCGATCCAATAAGTGTTGGTTGGTCGAACCTATAATAGGGATAAGCTCGAGAGACGCGTTACTATTGGCGGCAGATAGTTGCGCATGGTCCAGCATGTCCAACCGGTTCGCTAGCTTATAGCCTTTACCCTGTACACGGTAGATATCCAAACCCCACTCTTGAATACCTTTGATGTGCTTGCTGATAGCGGCTCGAGATACCCCAATCACCTCACCAAGGTCTTCGCCAGAATGAAACTCACCATCAGCAAGGCATTTTAACAGGGCTAGCTTGGTGCTGTGCTCTCTCATACTAACGCCTCCAAAGCCTTATCGAGATTTGTCTCGCCGTCTCTTCCCATAAAGCGAACCTCATGTTCAAGGCGAATATCGAACCTGTCTAATACGGCTTGACGAACTCGGTCTGCTAGCTTAAGTACATCCACTGCCGTCGCCTCATCATAGTTGATGATCACAAGTGCTTGATTAGGATGAACTTGAGCCCCTCCTTGATTAACACCTTTAAACTGACATTGATCGATCAGCCAACCAGCAGCGACTTTGATCATATCGTTACTCTCGTAACCTACAATCGTCGGATATTCTGCCTGCAAGCGATCAAAGTGATCTTTGCTGATCACCGGATTTTTGAAGAAGCTGCCAGCATTACCTTGAACAGCAGGGTCTGGTAGTTTGCTCAAGCGAATTGCGCATACTTCATCAAATATCGTTTGAGGAGAAAGTGTCTCTTCAGACAGACTTTTCAAGGGGCCATAGTAATTACATGGCTGCCATGCTTTCGGTAAAGTTAAGCCAATCGCTACCACAATAGCTTTGCCGTAAAGGGCGTGTTTAAAAATAGAATCTCGGTAACCAAAGAGACACTCCTCTTTGCTTAATCGCTTAACTGTATAAGTATCCAGACAAAGAATATCAACGTATTCACACACGTCCTGTAACTCGACACCATAAGCACCGATATTTTGAATTGGAGCAGAACCGGAACAACCTGGAATCATTGCTAAGTTTTCTAAACCACCAAGACCTTGCTCAACAGCCCACTTAACTAAGCTTGGCCAATCCTCACCACCATTAACATGGAGTAAGTGATGGCTATCCGACTCCGTTAAAGTAATACCAGACAACTGATTAATAATGACAAGGCCTGCAAAATGCTCAGTAAAAAGCATGTTGCTGCCCTTTCCTAGCATCAACTTAGGCGTAGATTGCCATTTAAGATCCTGATAAACCGAGATCAACTCTTCAATTGTGGTCACTTCGACCAAAGCATCACAGGTTTGATCAATAGAAAAGGTATGAACGTTTTTTAAACTAGCATTGAGATGGAATTGCATGGCGATATTCAATTAACTTACACTGCGTTCATTCTACAGCAGATAAACCAGTGGCGCAGTGACTGAATGAACAATGTCATCATTACTCAATTAGACCCAGTAAAGGTTCCCCTTGTTAAACGCTTCTATAAAGAGCATTACCCAACAGGGAAAGCCAATAAAAGTGAGCTAATTTATTCACTCTTACTTGATGACGAACTTTGTGGTGTCGTCCGTTTCCGTACTATAGAAGACTCGCGCTTACTGACAGGTATGGCGATCTCGAAGCAACATCGCGGTAAACAGTTAGGTTCGCAGCTAATGGAGTATTGTGCAAAACATACACTCACAGAGAACGATTACTGCTTTGCCTATGCTCACCTCACGAGCTTTTACGGTCGAAACCGATTTGTCCAGATCGATCCGAAACAGCTACCGAACGCCTTACGGGTTTTATATGAGCGTTATTCAAATAGCGGGAAAGATCTCATTCCTATGCAATATCAGCAAAATTGTTAGAGAATGCCTCGATTTTCTAGTATTTGGGGCTGTGCCTTTGGTAAAATTAAAGGTTCGCAATTTTGCATATTTTTAAGGTAAAACAGTCAATATGATTGCCAGTAGGAATCCATTCATACAGTTGCCAACCATAGCGCAGAATCCTGACAAGTTTGAAGTACTACTATCAGCGCAAGAGTTTCGAACTCGCCTTCTTGACGAGATATCTCGTGCAACGACCCGCATTAGCTTAGTCGCTTTATATCTTGAAGATGATGAGGCTGGCCGTGAGATCCTAACTGCCTTATATGAAGCAAAACAAAAGAATCCAGATCTAGACGTGAGCGTTTGTGTTGATTGGCACAGAGCTCAACGCGGATTGATTGGTGCAGAGTCTTCTGAAGGCAATGCAGCCATGTACAAAGAGTTTGCTGAAAGGTATCAGCACCCAGTCCCTGTCTACGGCATTCCAGTTCGTGGTAAAGAAGTCTTTGGTGTATTGCACTTAAAGGGCTTTATCGTTGATGACAGCGTGATCTACAGTGGTGCAAGCCTTAACAACATCTACCTGAACTATCACGACCGTTATCGCTTTGACCGCTACCATGTTTTAAACAACGCAGCACTGGCAGACTCAATGTTTGCCTACGTTCATGAGCAAATGATCTCTGACAGCGCTGTGTACGACTTAGCAGATAAGAATAAGCCAGCAACTAAAGAGCTAAAACCAGCGATCCGCCAGTTTCGTGCATCTCTAGCCAGATCTCAGTACCAATTTGATGGTCAGGAAGTTTCACCAGAGCAAGTTGCTGTAACACCACTAGTAGGCATCGGCAAACGACGTAATCGTCTTAACCAAGGCATCAATCAGCTGGTCGCTCAGGCTAAAGACGAGATCTTCATTTGTACTCCTTACTTTAACTTCCCTCCTAGCCTAGCTAAAGAAGTTAAGAAGGCGCTTAAGCGTGGTGTAAAGGTCAGCATTGTTGTTGGTGACAAAACGGCGAATGATTTCTTCATCTCTCCAGAGGAAGAGTTTAAAACGATTGGTGGTCTACCATACCTTTATGAGCTGAACTTACGTCGCTTTGCTAAAGCCAATGAAGCTCATATTGCAAGCCGCAATCTATCGATTCAGCTTTGGCGACATGACTCTAACAGCTTCCACCTAAAAGGCATTTGGGTCGATAAGCGCTACATGCTGCTCACTGGTAATAACCTAAACCCAAGAGCTTGGAAATTAGACCTAGAGAACGGCATCTTTATCCAAGATAACTATCACCACCTAACTGACAAGTTCCAAGCCGAAGTCGATAACATTCTTCAACATACTCAGCTTATTTGTACTTATAAGCAGTTAGACAAAGTAGATAGCTACCCAGAAGAAGTTCAAAAGCTGATTCGCAAGATTACGCGAGTAAAAGCTGACAGAGTACTTAAACAAATACTCTAGTGAACGTACACAAGATATGATTTACCAACGCCTAGCAAACGCTAGGCGTTTTTGTATTAATAGGTACTAGATTATCCACTGAGGTCACTAAGCTGTGATAAATGGAGCTTCAACAGGCTCTCTATCTTCTGTCTGGGGGAAAATAACAGTTGGGGACAGAAGAGCTATAGCCGTATTCGGTAAGACAGGGCCTATCGAACGCATACCCTTATCATAAATCGCTTCGCAGTAAGTGCTCTCAAACATAGTGAGCAACTACTAACTTAGTCAGTACTCACACATGCAATAAAGGTATTCAGCTCCATTGAATACCAGCGAAAAGAGTAGGTTACACATCAGCTTTGGTGGGAAAGCATTAAGGTGTCGTGTTATTTGACCATCAGGCAAAAACTAACGTTGTACTACCGCATACACCAAGTAACAAGCCGCCAATAAGCTTGGAACTAGAACCTTCAAGACCAAACATAGTAAGTTGAAAGCTATGTATTTCTAACGCAAGTAAGCTCATAAGATTCTCGGTTTGGTGTGGGCGTACTAACCCAGAATAATGCTTAATAATAACGAACCTAGTCTAGGGCCAATCAAAGCCAAGTCGTAGGTTAGGCTTCACAATAAGAAACAAAGCGGCTCTATCGACCACATTAACGAACAAATCCTAGCTTTAAACAAGAGAGCGATTTGGATAAATAACGATGCTCCTATAGTTCAGGGGTAGCTTGAACCAAATAGGGTGAGACTTGTTAATCAAAGAATAAAAGACCATTAACGAGAAACAACGAAGACCTAGTAGTAAGTCTAGGCCTTCTGATAATGACGAAAGGCGGACACACCTAGTTTGTTCGTTCGATAATGGGCAGACCTTTAAGAGACTTTCTCTACCAAAAGGCGAATACAGAGATTCAAATGTAAAAAGAGCCCAAGCAGTCATGTCTGGGCTGAATATAAATGTCTGAGTTGGTATTCCATCTGACTCGCACACAAGCGGGGCTAATTGCCAGAAGACAAAATTATCGTCCCCTAGAAACGACGAAAGCCTAGTCGTAAGACTAGGCTTTCTAAAAGGTGTGATGTAGTTGGGTTGTCATTCTACCTATTCACCAATCAATTACTGAATATAGCCTGATACCACATACATTTTTGATAGATGTAAAAAAGCCCTGCTATTTCTAGCAGGGCTTTTCTAATAAGTGGCGGAGTGGACGGGACTCGAACCCGCGACCCCCGGCGTGACAGGCCGGTATTCTAACCAACTGAACTACCACTCCGCAGTGGACTACTTGTCGTCGCTGACAAGTCGTTCATAATTTAAAGCCTGGCGATGTCCTACTCTCACATGGGGAAGCCCCACACTACCATCGGCGCTATTGTGTTTCACTTCTGAGTTCGGCATGGAATCAGGTGGGTCCACAATGCTATGG
>NZ_JAKEUW010000104.1:0-7083 GCF_022398115.1 Vibrio sp. Isolate22
TCCACTATTACGGCTAAGTTCTCTATAAACTGAGCTTCTATGGCAGTCGATGGCAAGGGCAATGTTTTTTATTGATACACCTTGTTCTAAAAGGGCTGAAATCTGGTATCTTTTCCCTTCAGTCAATTGTTGATACTTCATGTTGGAACTGCTTGTTTCTTTGGTCAGAAGAGCATACCAATCTCAACAATTGGCTGTCTTCCTCAGTCCTACCAATGAAGTGTCGCACTTATTATCTGAATTCGGGATATATTAACTATATGTTACTGAATCAAATTAAGAAAAAAGTAATACGTATTAGAATATGTTAATACCAGAGATAAGCTCGATTTGTTAAATATTACAATATCAGCCTTAAGCTGAGCAAAACACGGGCTTTGTCGCGTAATTCAATGGAACTAAAGCAAGAGCCTACGATCTGATGAGCTACGTCCACTCTCTCTTAGCCCTATGCCTAAACCTCGTTACAAAACAACCAACTGGAAGCAATACAACCAATCACTCATTAACCGTGGCTCTCTGACTTTTGGGATTGATGAAGAGGCAATAAGCGGGTGGGCGCAAAGCAAACAGAATAAGCGCGGGAGGCCACGGCGGTTCAGTGATTTAGCTATCACGACAGCACTCAGGGTGAAACGGATTTTCTATGCCACTGGGAGCGCTGCAAGGATTTATCGACTCGATATTTAGGTTAGTCCATGTACCGTTAAGTTGACCGCATTACACCTGCATCAGTCGTAGAGCCAAGCAAGTTGAGGTCTCATTTAAGACTAAAACGAGAGGGGCGATACAGTACCTAGCCATTGATTCTACTGGCCTTAAAGTTTATGGCGAAGGTGAATGGAAAGTCAAAAAGCACGGGACAGATGTCAAGCGTAGAGTCTGGCGAAAACTTCATATTGCCGNAAGGATTTATCGACTCGATATTTAGGTTAGTCCATGTACCGTTAAGTTGACCGCATTACACCTGCATCAGTCGTAGAGCCAAGCAAGTTGAGGTCTCATTTAAGACTAAAACGAGAGGGGCGATACAGTACCTAGCCATTGATTCTACTGGCCTTAAAGTTTATGGCGAAGGTGAATGGAAAGTCAAAAAGCACGGGACAGATGTCAAGCGTAGAGTCTGGCGAAAACTTCATATTGCCGTCGATACAAGCAATTATGAGATCATTGCCGCCGAGCTTAGTTTATCAACGGTTACAGATGGAGAAGTCTTCCCGAACTTACTGAAACAAACACGCCGAAGTATCTTTGAGGTGTCTGGTGATGGCGCTTACGACACGGGAGCGTGTCACGCTGCGATTCAGATTAAGGGAGCCACTGCGCTCGTTCCCCCCAAGAGAAGGGGCAGCCTTCTGGGAGCGTGCTCACCCTCGAAATCTCACCGTGGGTTACCAGAAATTATACGGCTCAAATAAGTACTGGAAAGAGCGGTATGGATACCACAGACGTTCACTCTCAGAAACGGCGATGTATCGAGTTAAACAGTTGCTAGGAGGACGATTGAGCTTAAGAAATTACAATGCACAGGTGGGTGAAACTTACGCGATGATAAAAGCGTTGGACAAGCTTACTGGGTGAGGTATGCCTGAAACTTGTCGTATTGACTAAGAAATACGCGAAACAGGGTGGCTCTATCTCTAAATTTAATTACGCAACAAAGCCATTACGAATTTACACAACTCTTCACATATATTCATTTTTATATTTAAAAGGGAATATTTTGTTATTATTTAAATGTAAATCTATAAGGTTCTTTGTATTTCATTTATGATAAATTCTTCATATTGAGTAGGGTTTACACTCAATGTTCATCTAAAATCATATAATCCCTAACATTACTTAGCGATTTTTCACCTGTCACGTATCAAAATAAATCGATTATGTACACTGTTTTTTTATTTTGTTCTGCTTTTGTGGTCTAATTTATTGATTACATTATTTAAATTTAAATTTAAATGCTTACTCTTGATTTATACATAGAAAAACCTTGTCTCATATTTGAGAACTTCAAGGTTATATTGATTTTAACTATTATAAATAAATATAAATTAGGGCATTATCTCCTCTGCTTTTTGAGCGTCAATATGGGACTGTGTTGCTATCCAATTGATTTTTATGTAATTGTTTTAATTGAACATCGCGTGCAATTATTACTTCATCGTTCGTATTTCGTATAATCATCCTGAGGACTTGTTCTATGTATTCACGTTTTTTTTATTTTATTAGCTCCAGTATTACTTGCCGCTTGTAATTCATCTTCTGATGGAACAAATACTCATACACAAAATTTAACACCTAAGCAGATTTCAAATTTAATGCAACAACCTGTAAGTACATTGACAAATCAACAGATACAGACGTTATTAAATCAGCCGAAAGGTGTATTAACCAGTCAATAAATAACACAGTTAAAAAATCAAATCGGCGGATTAGGACCGGTTACAAGTAAGGTTGGTGGAATCAACAATTCGGTACAACCTACGCCTAAAGGTAATATCTTTACTGTAATTAATGGTTTGCTTGAAAATGCTAATGCTTCGCAGAACAGTACTTTCAAACATTATGACAAGATAGCAGTGTCAAACAATGTGCCTTTGTTTGGAGGGGCAGATATCGTTAACACACAAATACAATTCTCGACATCACCATCCCCTGCTATAGGAGGTCCTGCAAAAGCGACCATCATCATTCAAAATGGGAACGAGTGGCATTGTTATAAATCGACGCAATTGTCTGCTCAACGTGATGCTAATGTTCTTACCGTTGACGGGAATATTGCAGAGTATGCGTATGGCTATTCTGCTACTGGCCAGAAATGCAGTAATAATTTGCTTGCCTCATATGAGTTCAAAAATGCAAAAATGGATGCAAAGTTAAAGTTGGCACAGGTTGGAACAGTCTTTTCTATTGATTCATCTGGAGCTAAGAGCGCACTACACACATATGAATTCTTAGCAAAAGCTTATGGTGAACAACTTGAAGATAGTTTTGGACCTGCCTGGTTATCTATTCAAGGGCCACATATAGTAGCGGCTGCGAATAATGTCGGAAATGCATTGTTTAATGTGGATAATAATGGATTGATTACGTTATCTGTAAGCAATAATGTTAACACTGACGTTTATGATTTCAATGCACTGACAGGAAGTAAAATACTTGATGGTACAGTGTTTGGGAGCTCTCCAGGTGGTAGTGTAGCTAGCAAAAACTGGTGTAAGATCGTTAATATTCCTAAGGGCGTAACAAGTAGTGCTATTGAGTATCAAACTGTGATAGCAACAAACTGCGCGCGCTCTACAGCACGTTATTGCGATTCGCACGGGAAAGATCCAGCTGGTGTCTACCCAGCCGTTTCACCAGTCGCTTGGAATGATAGTTTGAAAACTGATGCGCAAATCACCTCAGATGAACAATATAACCGAAATGCTCAAGGTCATTGGGGACAGCTTAATGCGCAAAACGCATTCGTATTAGAATCTAAATCAGCAATTATTCCAATTATTGGTTACACAGAGCCTAGAACTGACGGCAACAAAAATAATGCAGGCCATAGCAGTTGGGCTGGACACGAAGGGCATTGTCAGAACGTTATGGGAGCAGGTCATACTATAGTGGGTATTGCCTCTAGAGACGCTAAGCCCTCTGCTAAAGCAGGTATTCAGTCATTTTGGGCTCAAGATTTTAAATGATAATTTGTGCTAATCCTGTTCTGAATTGATAGCTACGCTTTTTAATTAGGTACTTGTCATCTTGAATCTGGGCTAGATTTCTGCTAGCCCAGATAGAGCGTAGTTAATCAGAATAGACTCATCCTATAAAGTTAATGGTGCGCCTAACCCAGTAAGCTTGTCCAACGCTTTTATCATCGCGTAAGTTTCACCCACCTTTGCATTGTAATTTCTTAAGCTCAATATTCCTCCTAGCAACTGTTTAACTYGATACATCGCCGKTTCTGAGAGTGAACGTCTGTTGTATCCATATCGCTCTTTCCAATACTTCTTTGAGCCGTATAATTTCTGGCAACCCACGGCGAGATTTCGAGGGTGACCACGCTCGCGTGTTGTAAGCGCCATCACCAGACACCTCAAAGATACCTCGGCGTGTTTGTTTCAGTAAGTTCGGGAAGACTTCTCTATCTGTAACCGTTGACAAACTAAGCTCGGCGGCAATGATCTCATAAGTGTTTGTATCGACGGCAATATGAAGTTTTCGCCAGACTCTACGCTTGACATCTGTCCCGTGCTTTTTGACTTTCCATTCACCTTCGCCATAAACTTTAAGGCCAGTAGAATCAATGGCTAGGTACTGTATCGCCCCTCTCGTTTTAGTCTTAAATGAGACCTCAACTTGCTTGGCTCTACGACTGATGCAGGTGTAATGCGGTCAACTTAACGGTACATGGACTAACCTAAATATCGAGTCGATAAATCCTTNGGGGGAACGAGCGCAGTGGCTCCCTTAATCTGAATCGCAGCGTGACACGCTCCCGTGTCGTAAGCGCCATCACCAGACACCTCAAAGATACTTCGGCGTGTTTGTTTCAGTAAGTTCGGGAAGACTTCTCCATCTGTAACCGTTGATAAACTAAGCTCGGCGGCAATGATCTCATAAGTGTTTGTATCGACGGCAATATGAAGTTTTCGCCAGACTCTACGCTTGACATCTGTCCCGTGCTTTTTGACTTTCCATTCACCTTCGCCATAAACTTTAAGGCCAGTAGAATCAATGGCTAGGTACTGTATCGCCCCTCTCGTTTTAGTCTTAAATGAGACCTCAACTTGCTTGGCTCTACGACTGATGCAGGTGTAATGCGGTCAACTTAACGGTACATGGACTAACCTAAATATCGAGTCGATAAATCCTTGCAGCGCTCTCAGTGGCATAGAAAATCCGTTTCACCCTGAGTGCTGTCGTGATAGCTAAATCACTGAACCGCCGTGGCCTCCCGCGCTTATTCTGTTTGCTTTGCGCCCACCCGCTTATTGCCTCTTCATCAATCCCAAAAGTCAGAGAGCCACGGTTAATGAGTGATTGGTTGTATTGCTTCCAGTTGGTTGTTTTGTAAAGAGGTTTAGGCATAGGGCTAAGAGAGAGTGGACGTAGCTCATCTGATCGTAGGCTCTTGTTTTAGTTCCATTGAATTACGCAACAAGGCCTCATCGGTGCACCATTATCTGAGTGAAAAACCAGCGCTTGATTGAAGCATTGCTCTCACATCAACGTTCGTTGCAGAAGTTGTGACGCCAACTCACCGCATTCATGATCATACACTTCATAACCAACAATTTTTCGGCTGTAGATGTCCTCAATGACATATAGGTAATAGTGTTGCCTCGAACCCTTGAAGGTAAGTAAGTGATATCCCACGTCTAGACTTGGTTCGAGTCCGTCGCTGTCTAACTTGTTGGCTTCGCTTGCTTCTGTCTGCTCCGCTGACGACCTCGTTTGTGGAGTTGCCCCTGCGTACTCAGTATTCGATATTTGCTCGACTCAAAGGCGATATACTCACCTCTATCAAGCAGTGTCGGGAGGATTTGAGTTGGAGGTAAGCTTGCGAACTCAGAACGGTGACACACCTCGATAATCGCATCACGCTCTTCCGGCGACAGCTTGTTAGCAGGCTCAGGTCTGATGCATATTGGCCTTTTGTCAGCTTGAACTTCACCTTGCTGATACCAGCGACGGTACGTTCTCAGTCTATTTGAACTTCATGTCAGCTGGCTCTAAACGACATCCGTATTGCTTCGCTTCAAGGATAAGAGTCACTAGGGTCTGCCTTTCATCGGTTGAGGTTAGTCGCCCTCTGGCTCTTCCCCGTAAATGGCTCTCGGCTTCCTGCTCTTTACTCGGCTTAAACCCTTGCATACATTCGCTGCGCCAGCTTTGGATTTGTTCTGGAAAAAGACCTTTTCACGACAATATTGGCTGAGTTCACTTTCTGTCATTGAATCGGTTTCAGCTACAATGGCAAGTTTAGTTTGAGCAGACCACTGCTCTGATGAAGTGTTGCTATCTGGCACAGCGGCTCCTGAACGTCTGAGTTACTGCCGCCAATGATACAGGGTCGCAGTGCTAATTCCTTCCTCTTCCGACACTTATTTAACTGACATCGAATAGGGAGGCAATAGCTTCTTCAATATCGCTTCTTTTCTTTCTACTGAGATACGAGACACAACTACTCTTCATCGCCCAAACTGGTTAAATTCTAACAGTGACAGCTACCCTGCTAGTAAGCGCCTGTTTGCCCAAGTTTCAACTATAGGTGATTTAGTGTAAACGCGGCCTGTGAGCGGGAGTGATTTTTAGTCTAAAGTGAACGAATATAGGATATTTTAGAAGCGTTACTTGACGGATTTACGAATAACAAACTATAGTCAATTTGATAAGTCAATCATTAGCAAATTTAGTCTGCGTTATGATTAAGTTATTGATATCAGGTTATTTAATGAATGAATATCGGAGTTTCTAGGGTTCAAACCCCTATCCCTCCACCACATTAAAGAAAGCCGCTGAGAAATGATGTGACCCCGTAAAGTTGGACATTTCTGTTAAGCGGCTTTCAAGGCCTGAGTTCGATATTCTATCGGAGTCAGGCCTTTTAGTTTCACTTTTATACGTTTGGTATTGTAGTACTCGATGTATTCTTTAATTTGCTCTATCAGAGCAYCTGCATCTTCAAAGCTTTGGTTGTGATACATCTCTGTTTTGAGTAAAGCAAAAAAGTTTTCAGCAACCGCATTATCCAAGCAGTTACCTTTTCTCGACATGCTTTGTGTTAACCCACTCTCCGCTACCTTTTTTTGATACTGTCGATGACGATATTGCCAACCTTGATCGCTATGTATAATTGGCTTTGAGTTGGGTTTAAGCTTTGATATGGCTTCCGTCAGCATATCCGTGACAAGCGGCAAACAGGCATTTTTGGCCACTCTATAAGCAACCACTTCCTGAGTAAACAAGTCTACAACGGGAGACAAGTATACTTTCTGCTCTTTTACTTTGAACTCCGTGACATCAGTTACCCATTTTTCATCGGGTTGAGTCGCACTAAAATCTCTTTCAAGCACGTTAGGAGCTGCT
>NZ_JAKEUW010000105.1:0-6316 GCF_022398115.1 Vibrio sp. Isolate22
GATCGAGTGATCTTCATTCACGGTATAAGACGTGCTACCCGCCAATGGCGTATCGTTCACCGCATCGACCGTCACACCAATGGTCGCATCCACCGTTTCTGAGCCAGTGGTCACGGAGAAGCTTAGGTCCACTTCGCCATTGAAGTTCTCATTCGGCTCAAAGCTGTAAGTACCGTCATTGTTGTTGGTTAAAACACCATCCGTTCCTGTGTAAGTCACAGAGTCAATCGATAGCGTTTCACCATCGGCGTCTGACGCACCCGCCAGAAGTTGCGCATCGGTGAACGTTAATATGCCATCTTCATCAATGGTGTAACTAACATCACTCACCACCGTTGGGTCGCTCATCGGATTGACCGTTAGGTCTGCCGTCGCAGTCACCGTATCGGTACCGTCCGTTAGGTCGAAGGAGATATCAATGTCACCATTGAAATTCGCATCCGGCGTAATAGTGAAGCTGCCGTCATCGTTTGCCGTCACCGTCGCGTTACCGCCAACAGACAAGTTCGCTGCCGTTAGGTCATCGCCTTCCGCATCGGTCGCTTGTGCCAACAATTGCGCTTGGCTCAAGGTAATCGATGCGTCTTCATTGACCGTGTAAGCCAAATCACCGCTCACTGGCGCATCATTGACGGCCTTCACATCCACTTCGGCCGTCGTCGAGACTTTCTCTCCATCTTCATCGGCAACCACAACCGTTAAGCTCACACCACCGTTGAAGTTCTCATTNGTGAACGTTAATGTGCCATCTTCATCAATGGTGTAGCTAACATCGCTCACCACTGTTGGGTCGCTCATCGGATTAACCGTTAGGTCTGCCGTTGCGGTCACCGTATCGGTACCGTCCGTTAGGTCGAAGGAGATATCAATGTCACCATTGAAATTCGCATCCGGCGTAATAGTGAAGCTGCCGTCATCGTTTGCCGTCACCGTCGCGTTACCGCCAACAGACAAGTTCGCTGCCGTTAGGTCATCGCCTTCCGCATCGGTCGCTTGTGCCAACAATTGCGCTTGGCTCAAGGTAATCGATGCGTCTTCATTGACCGTGTAAGCCAAATCACCGCTCACTGGCGCATCATTGACGGCCTTCACATCCACTTCGGCCGTCGTCGAGACTTTCTCTCCATCTTCATCGGCAACCACAACCGTTAAGCTCACACCACCGTTGAAGTTCTCATTTGGTGCAAAGCTGTAGGTGCCGTCGTCATTCGCCGTTAAGATGCCGTCAGTGCCCGTGTACGTCACACTGTCTAGACTAACATCACCTTCCACATCACTCGATTGAGCCAGTAACTGCGCTTCAGTGAAGTTAATCACTTCATCTTCATTCACAGAGTAACTGGTTGAGCCCGCAACCGGTGGATCGTTCACTTCTACAACGGTTAGGCCCGCTGTTGTTGATGCGGTTTCTCCGTCCTCATCTCGGATTACTACATTGAAGCTCACATCACCGTTGAAGTTCTCATTCGGTGCAAACGTATACGTGCCATCATCGTTGGTCGTAAACACACCATCAGAGCCACCGTAAGTGACCGTACTTACCGACACATCACCTTCTACATCCGAGGAGTTCGCTAACAACTGCTCGTTACTGATGGTGATCGAGTTATCTTCATTTACTGTGTAAGACGTGCTGCCTGCAACCGGAGCATCATTAATCGGCTTTACATCTACTTCAGCTGTCGTCGAGACTTTCTCACCACCTTCATCGGCAACCACAACCGTTAAGCTCACACCACCGTTGAAGTTCTCATTCGGTGCAAAACTGTAAGTACCGTCGTCATTTGCCGTTAAAATACCGTCAGTGCCCGTGTACGTCACACTGTCTAGGCTGACATCGCCTTCCACATCACTCGATTGAGCCAGTAACTGCGCTTCAGTGAAGTTAATCACTTCATCTTCATTCACAGAGTAACTGGTTGAACCCGCGACCGGTGCATCGTTTACTTCTGTCACCGTCACATTCATATTCGCATCAACCGGCTCGGTACCATCGGTTACCGTAAAGTTGAGGCTTACATCGCCATTGAAGTTCTCATTCGGTGCAAACGAGTAAGTGCCATCACCATTATCAGTGAACACGCCGTCTGTACCTGCGTAACTCACATCACTGATAGACAGATCGTCTCCATCAATATCNTCCATTTCGCCAGTAGCGTCACATGAGTATAGGACACCGCTTCATCTTCATTCACAGAGTAACTGGTTGAACCCGCGACCGGTGCATCGTTTACTTCTGTCACCGTCACATTCATATTCGCATCAACCGGCTCGGTACCATCGGTTACCGTAAAGTTGAGGCTTACATCGCCATTGAAGTTCTCATTCGGTGCAAACGAGTAAGTGCCATCACCATTATCAGTGAACACGCCGTCTGTACCTGCGTAACTCACATCACTGATAGACAGATCGTCTCCATCAATATCTGTCGCACCCGCCAATAAATCAGCATCTGTGAAAGTTAACGTACCGTCTTCTTCTAACGTGAAGTTCTGATCTTCAACCTCTGTCGTATCATTAACAGCCGCAAAGTTAACGTTAATGGTGTTTGAATCCACTAACTCTCCGTCAGTGACGTTATATGTTAACTGAACGTCACCATTAAAGTTCTCACTCGGTGTCAATGTCCAGGTGCCATCTTCGTTATCGACCAAAGTGGCATCATCGCCGACAAGCGTTAAATCAGTAATATCCAGGTCATCTCCATCTACGTCCGATGCTTGTGCCAACAAGTCCGCTTTCGTAAATAGATATGTGCCATCTAACGTCCCGTCTGCTGTATTATTATCAACTAGGTCAGTTAATTGCTCTGACAGGTCGATCCCGTCAAAATCATCACTGTGTGGGTTGATTGTGATGTCTTCGGTAACTTCAGTGCCATTTTCTGATACAGAAGTGAACGACAAGGTCGTTTCTGGTACATGTTTTGCCGTTACACCGAGTAATGTAAAGCCACCATAATTACCCACTTCTTTATCATCAGCGACGCCAACCTCAATATGTCCAATTGGCTCATTTGCCGTCACTGTAAAGCTAGCAGTAGTGTCACCATAACCAGACCAAGGAACATCATTTTGAGTGGTCTCTATCAGCTCACCGTCAGTGTTGTAGACCAAAATTTCAACGTCATTTCGGTCCCCCCAATTGCTTGAGAACTGCCAATCCAAACCATTCAGCAAGAGATCAACCTCATTAACCTCTTGTCCATCAAATGCAATAGAAAGGCTCTCATCCCCTTCAAAACCTGCATCAGCACTACTCCATTTAGGAGCGTCTCCATCACTTAGCCCCTTAAAGAACTTATGAGTGTGGTTATCAGTATCGAAGGTGGTATTATTGGCAGTGAACGTGATCGTCAGATCATCAGTGACCGATTGAATGGTATGATCATCAATGACCGTCCCCCAATCCTCCAGTTGATCATTTTGAAAGTGCTGTGCTTCTGACTTACCCGCCTCCGCTGTGAACAGTGAATCTTCGTTAGGAACAAAGCGCACTTCAGTATCCGGCGCAACGTTGACACCAGCCTCTAGAGAGACCCACTCTCCATCAACATTCATTTCAACAACACCATGCTCCGGTTGAGCATCAAGACGTATAGACGCCTCAAATAGAGCGGTTGCTGCCACATCTTCTGTTGCTGAGACATTAATCTCGTCTCCGGCGTCCGGTGCATCATTGACTGCGTTAACCAACAGATCCAAATTTAATTCAGTCAGTACATTACCATCGGTATCTTGTACGCTATAGCTAACCTCAGCATCACCATGGAAATCAGCATCCGGGGTAACGGTAAAGCTACCATCATCATTCTCAGCAACCGTGACATTAACACCAGAGAAAACAATATCACCAATCGTTGCGTCCTCTGGGTCGAGCCCAGCTTTTTCTAGCAGCTCATCTCGTGTGAAGTCCAGTGCGACATCTTCATCAGTTTCCAAGTCAGCAACTGGATTGACCGTTAGAGCAATATTCGTCTCAACTGCATCGGTACCGTCACTGATATCAAAGGTCAATGCAACATCGCCATTGTAACCCTCGTTTGGTGTGATGGTAACACTGCCATCCGCATTCTCTACCACCGATGCATTAGCACCCGCCTGTACGTTCGAAGCCGTTAGGTCGTCACCTTCAGGATCCGAAGCTTGAGCAAGTAATTGCTCTTGACTTAATGTAATAGAGTTATCTTCATTTATGGTGTACGCCAAATCACTGGATACTGGCGCATCGTTGACAGCAACAACCTCAACGTCTGCTGTCGTCGATGCTGTGACACCATCTTCATCTGATACCACAATATCTAAGCTTACGTTACCATTGAAGTTCTCATTCGGCGCAAACGTAAATGTACCATCATCGTTTGCTCTGAGTATGCCATCCGTTCCACTATACGTTACAAAATCAACGCTAACATCACCTTCCACATCACTCGATTGAGCCAGTAACTGCGCTTCCGTGAAGGTAATCACTTCATCTTCATTAATGGAGTAACTGGTTGAGCCTGCAACCGGTGCATCGTTCACTTCAACAACGGTTAGGCCCGCTGTTGTTGATGCGGTTTCTCCGTCCTCATCACGGATTACTACATTGAAGCTCACATCACCGTTGAAGTTCTCATTCGGTGCAAACGTATACGTGCCATCATCGTTGGTCGTGAACACACCATCAGAGCCACCGTAAGTTACGCTACTCACACTAATGTCGTCGCCATCAATATCGGACGAATTTGCAAGTATCTGCTCATTACTGATAGTGATCGAGTTATCTTCATTCACAGTGTAAGATGTACTGCCCGCCAATGGCTTATCATTCACCGCGTCAACCGTCACACCAATGGTCGCACCCACCGTTTCTGAGCCAGTTGTCACGGAGAAGCTTAGGTCCACTTCGCCATTGAAGTTCTCATTCGGCTCAAAACTGTAAGTACCGTCATTGTTGTTGGTTAAAACACCATCCGTTCCTGTGTAAGTCACGGAGTCAATCGACAACGTTTCACCATCGGCGTCTGACGCCCCCGCCAGAAGTTGCGCATCGGTGAACGTTAATGTGCCATCTTCATCAATGGTGTAACTAACATCACTCACCACCGTTGGGTCGCTCATCGGATTGACCGTTAGGTCTGCCGTCGCGGTCACCGTATCGGTACCGTCCGTTAGGTCGAAGGAGATATCAATGTCACCATTGAAATTCGCATCCGGTGTAATAGTGAAGCTGCCGTCATCGTTTGCCGTCACCGTCGCGTTACCGCCAACAGACAAGTTCGCTGCCGTTAGGTCATCGCCTTCCACATCGGTCGCTTGTGCCAACAATTGCGCTTGGCTCAAGGTAATCGATGCGTCTTCATTGACCGTGTAAGCCAAATCACCGCTCACTGGCGCATCATTAACGGCCTTCACATCCACTTCGGCCGTCGTCGATACTTTCTCACCATCTTCATCGGCAACCACAACCGTTAAGCTCACACCACCGTTGAAGTTCTCATTCGGTGCAAAGCTGTAGGTGCCNCAAATCACCGCTCACTGGCGCATCATTAACGGCCTTCACATCCACTTCGGCCGTCGTCGATACTTTCTCACCATCTTCATCGGCAACCACAACCGTTAAGCTCACACCACCGTTGAAGTTCTCATTCGGTGCAAAGCTGTAGGTGCCGTCGTCATTCGCCGTTAAGATGCCGTCAGTGCCCGTGTACGTTACACTGTCTAGGCTGACATCGCCTTCCACATCACTCGATTGAGCCAGTAACTGCGCTTCAGTGAAGTTAATCACTTCATCTTCATTCACAGAGTAACTGGTTGAACCCGCGACCGGTGGATCGTTCACTTCTACAACGGTTAGGCCCGCTGTCGTTGACGCCGTTTCTCCGTCCTCATCACGGATGACAACATTGAAGCTCACATCACCGTTGAAGTTCTCATTCGGTGCAAACGTATACGTGCCATCATCGTTGGTCGTGAACACACCATCAGAGCCACCGTAAGTGACCGTACTTACCGACACATCACCTTCTACATCCGAGGAGTTCGCTAACAACTGCTCGTTACTGATGGTGATCGAGTGATCTTCATTCACGGTATAAGACGTGCTACCCGCCAATGGCGTATCGTTCACCGCATCGACCGTCACACCAATGGTCGCATCCACCGTTTCTGAGCCAGTGGTCACGGAGAAGCTTAGGTCCACTTCGCCATTGAAGTTCTCATTCGGCTCAAAGCTGTAAGTACCGTCATTGTTGTTGGTTAAAACACCATCCGTTCCTGTGTAAGTCACAGAGTCAATCGATAGCGTTTCACCATCGGCATCTGACGCACCCGCC
>NZ_JAKEUW010000106.1:0-5996 GCF_022398115.1 Vibrio sp. Isolate22
AGCGCAATACATTAGTGGGAGGCTTAGACAGGTTGACATCAATATTGATTGAATCAACGAAAAGTGGCGATTCACTTTAACTTCCCCCCATCATCCAAATACAACCGCCGATACCTTTGAGGCGGTTGCATTACTCAACTTAGGTGTTCTTTTGATACTGTTTGGAAGAACGCTATTTATTGGGTATTACGAAGTGGGTTAGACGACAAGGTAAGCCATCGGAGTTCCTGGCACACTTTGGGGCATAAATGAGACAGGAATTACCCAAACATCACCTCTAACAGTATGAAACTTTATTACTCAGTTTCAGCTCCATTTTAGTCGTGGTGCTCATTTCAGTATGATACTTTATTTTTCTGAGGCGTTGTTCATCAATACAAAATCAATAAGTTAGATACCTGTGAGTATGCGACTTTATTACTCGTGTACAATAGTAGACACTATGGGATGAGGTGTAATATTGCATTTATCCATCGTACCGTCTCCAAAGGCATTCATCCACGGGTAAACCCGTGGTTTTCTGTATCCACAGAAGAAATAAAACAGGACCTCAACCGGCCAAGCTAATTGACGCTGGATCGGTCAAGCTAATTGACGCTCTACAATCTATTAAGTATTTTATCTCTTTTCTAATGATGCAGCTCCCCCCTATTAGGGGAGAGCTGTATCCGTTGGAGAACTAGTTTGTTCCAAAACTAACACACAGATAGGGCAAGTATTTAAAACTCCAATCCATTTATGTGGATGGATGGTAATCCATAACAAAAAGGAGAACAGTTGCTTAATTAATATATGTACTTATCAACAAAATAAAGGAAACTACAATGAATATAAACAAACTATTTATTTCACCTTTAATATTATTTATTCCTACCTTCGTTATCGCTGAGGAAGCTAAAGTTCCGAGTGGTCCCAAAGTGTGCTTATATACAGAGACCAACTACGGCGGCGATGAGAGTTGTTATGATATCGGTGCGAAAATTGACCTCCAAGGCAAGAGTAATAATGATCAATTTAGTTCTGTACGCGTACCTAAAGGCCTCTTACTTCGTTACTACAAAAATTCCAACTTTGATCATATACATAGTAATCACAGTGGTGATGAGCGAGTTACAAAAGAAGATATCTCGGATCTGGGGATTTTTGACAATGAAATCAGCTCATTTGAAGTTGAAAGATATGTTCCTGAAGAACAAGTATGTTTTTACGACCTAGATGATTATCGAGGTGAAGAGCGGTGCTATGATGAAGGTGCTGAAATTGTTTTATGGGGCGTTGGTGACTCTGGAGATATAAAAAAATCACGACTGAATGATACTTTCAACTCTGTCCGTTTGGGAAATAACCTTCAAGTTACCACCTATAACAAAAGTTATAATGAGTCAGGTGCGAAGGGCTTTTTGGAGTCAAGAAACACACCCAATAATTTACATTATCTGAATCAGATTAGTTCGTTTAAAGTAGAAAAACTCGCACCTCAAGCTTGTTTCTATACTGATTCATACTATTTTGGTTCATCTAAGTGCTATCAAGTCGGACAAGAGATAGATCTCTCGATCGTTGATAGTCATTTAAACAACAAATTTAGCTCTGTAGTTGTAAGCCAAGGGGCGCAGGTTAAATTCTACAAAGATACTGGATTTAGTGGGAGTAACTTCATTGCAAGAACAAATTATACAGGCTTAGGAAGCTATAATGACGCAATATCTTCGTTCAAAGTTGAAGGTACCTATGCGCCTATCGATCCTATTGCCGTAGGCATCCCAAATGAAGACAGTTGTCGTACGGGAATTGGAGCCAGCGGTGCATGCTCTGGTAGCAGCGGTTCTACTTCACGTGATAGATTGCAAAATGACTCTCTCAACGATTCTGGAGCAGCTCATCTATATTGGAGAAATCGCTTCGGAGAAAATAAAATACTGATAAAACCCCCTTATGACCAAGACTCTTGGGATAATTTCGGCACCGCAGTCATTCTTTCCGGAAATAATAGAGTACTTGTTGTTGGTGCTCCGGGAGAAGACAACTGCTACAGGATGACTGATAACGACATCGTTCCCGCCAACTCAGCGACTGTTGCTTTACATGGCAATTGTAATACGGGGAACAAATTCAATAACAATCAATATGAAAATTCAGGAACGGTATATGTTTATACAGGTCATGGTGATTGGGATAACGCTCAATACATTAGATCAGGTGAACAAGACGAAAACCCGGCATTAAAATTTCATCAGGTTTTAAAGGCTCCAGTGGCTACTCCTTATAGCCGATTTGGATCTGAAGTTCATATTAGCGCAGATGGAGAACGAATCGTAGTGGGAGCCCCCGGTGAAAGCAATTGCGGTGGCGGTGTTGGGGGGACAGCCAATAACCCTGAAAGCAGATTGGGCGGAAACCCGGCTTGTACTGGTACGTACGGAGAACTCAACTATGAGGCACGTAATTCCGGAGCTGCATATGTATATAAACGAAATAGTAACGGGTGGTATGAATTAGAGGCTTACATCAAAGCACCGGATCCATTTGAGGACGATATGTTTGGCTCCGCTTTAGGTTTGTCCTCTGATGGCCAGCAATTATTAGTAGGAGCACCAGGTGAAAATAGTTGCGGAGCTGGTGAAAACGGTGCGTCCAGAAATTTAAGCACAGGTATTGATGGAAGCTATAGATGCTCAGCGAGTGAAGTGGGGGTGCTAAATCATGCCGCAATTAATTCGGGAGCTGTATACCAGTATCGCCTCGTTAACGGACAGTGGACTCATTACAGAACCTTAAAATCTCCTTCTCCCGATCCAGAAGACAATTTTGGAACATCGCTTTCTTTCACAAATGACAATAACTATATCGCCATTAGTGCGCCTGGAGAAGATGGTTGTGGTGCAAGTGTAGGGGGATCAACATCGAATCCGAATACTGCGGTATCGTGTTCAATTAACTCTAGTTCTGCAACGCCTTGGACAAATAACGAACTACAAGATTCCGGAGCGGTCTATTACTTCCATGCATTAGCACAATCTGAACGATCAGATAACGGTTATCTTGTATCGTATGTGAAGGCTAGCAACCCTGATGCGGGAGATTCATTTGGCTCATCCATTTGGGTCACTGGGGCAGATTTACTTATGGTCGGTGCACCTGGTGAGGATAACTGCGGCACAGGTGTAAACGGTACTGGGGTAAATCCTGAGTTTACACTAGGCGGAAATCCTGCTTGTGGAATAGGTAGCATACTTCCAGGAGCAACAAATAATAATGCCACCGACTCTGGAGCCTTGTACCTTTATAGTACACCGCCTTCTAGTGTCGTTTTTAAGAGCTATATTAAAGCTCCGCAGGTAAGGGCAGCTGATGCATATGGAACAACGGTTATGGCTGTTAACTCATCTACTTCTGCTGGCGTTAATTCAATAATGGCAGCTGCATCACCAGGTTTTGATGGCTCCCTTCGTTATGATTTAGGTAGGGTATTTCTTCATGAATTTAGCCCTACTTCCAAAACTACTGAATACGAAGATTCATATGATGGCCTTATTGAAAGGGATATCTTCGATAGATTTTCAAGAACAGAACCCCGCGAGCTGACAGACGGCCGTTCTGAGTTTGACTATTTTGGTGGCTCGTCACTAGGAGGTGGCAGCAGTGAGGCTGTAGAAACAACATCGAGTTGCGACCTGTTTGGCTCAACAAGTGGAAGTGCTTTAGGCCGTGTTGCTGATTTTCTTACTTGTTTAGGCCGGTTAGGAGTCAATTAATTTGAATCGTCTTAGTTAGGGGTAATGAGAGAGCTTTGGCTGGTCAGGATTTGATAAGTCTCTCATTATTTATCATCGGCCTTATACTCTATAGGGCCGTTTTCATGAAAAATGGTCGTCGTTTACCCCATTATCGGAAACAATGGCCCGCCCTATAACTCGCTTGAGCCCATTAACCTAACAATGGAAGTCCTCACTGTTATCCTGGTTCTTATCGCAAGATCAACCCCGTCCTCCAGATGAAATGCAACACTTGATCACCCTATGAGAGCTGAGTGATTTATACTGCTCTCAGCATGTTTATTCATAGTTTTGATTATAGTGAGAGAGATGGCTGAACATCTAACATCCGAGGACAGGTTCTACATTGAGAAGCGTAGAGCTGAAAAGAGCTATTGTCAAATGTGGTGTATGGAGATCATGCAGTGGCCTGTTGATGAGTCTCCATTTCTTTCACCCCATCGATGAAGCGAACATCTTTCACGACATCACCCAGGAGTTTAAAACCTCGTAGACGACGCCATTTTGTCTCAGCACTAAGCGTAAATTATTCAAAACCGTTAACCAATGGCTTTCGGACTGCGGCGTGATGATGACGCAGGGAACCTTGGTCGATGCCACCATAATCGAAGCACCGAGCTCCACTAAGAATAAAAACAATGAGCGTGACCCAGATATGCACCAGACCAAGAAAGGCAACGAATGGTACTTCGGCATTAAAGCCCATATTGGCGTGGATGCCAACAGCGGTCTCACCCATACGCTAGTCACCACTGCCGCCAACGAACATGACCTGAACCAATTGAATAATTTACTGCACGTTGAAGAGGAATTCGTTTCCGGCGATGCCGGTTATCAAGGCGCACAGAAACGGGAAGAACTGAAAGATACGAATGTGGAATGGCTGATTGCCGAGCGCCCCAGCAAAGTTCGCGCATTGAAAAAGCATCCCCGTAAGAACAAAACTGCCATCAGGATTGAATACCTGAAAGCCAGTATCCGTGCAAAAGTGGAACACCCGTTTCGCATTATCAAATGTCAGTTCGGGTTCATCAAAACGCGTTATAAGGGATTGATGAAAAATGACTCACAGTTAGCCATGTTATTCACGTTGGCAAACCTGTTTAAAGTAGACCAGATGTTGCGACGACAGCCAAGATCTGTCTGAAGTCCGGGAATAGCCCGGAATAGGGCCAAAACCCGGTCTAAAACGCCCATTAATTGGCCTAAATTCGAAATTTAGCGTTTAAAATTTAAGCTGGTAAAGTAAAGGCTCGATCAAGACCTAAATTGCAGGACTTATTCGCATCTTCCCTAGTGTTATCGGCAAATTGTTAGAATTTATAGGTGAGTCCAAAAGACAGCTCCCGTATGCTTAAATCAAGATATGTATAATCTTTTTTTTCTATTTTATACTCGGAAAATTCCAAGTCTGAGTATAAGCTACCTACTAAATTTGATCTCCAACCGACAGACCAATATATGTCTTCATCATAAATATGTTTTGTTTGATTGATGTCCATATCCCACTTATGGTAACCAAGCTTTGCATAAACAGTATTGTCCTCAAAGAACCAAATATTACCTAAAGGTAGTTGTGGGGAAACTGCTGCACCAATGCTTTTAATATCAAAATGATTCTGATTAGGAATAGAGATACTACCAAGAGATGCTAGCTCTCCATAAATAGCGAAGTATTTTGAAAATTCATATCCTATTGATCCTGAATAGGATATTTTATCTTTTTCCTTAATATGTTTATTATTTGAATCTACATATTGCTCCCCAATGGATGCACCGACTAGAAATGAAGCTTGACTAAAGCCAGGGAAAAATAATAGTAAAGGTGTTAAGTATTTAAATTTATTCATAATAATTTCCAGAAGTGGACCCCGATGGTTGGACACATAAGCTAATTTCTTAAGTGATTGACCCAGCTCATGCTGCGTATCTTTGCCTACCGAAGTAGGCCTCATCAGGAGTGAGGTTATTGAGGCTGTGTTGCGTAATTAAATTTAGATATAGAGCCAACCCGTTTCGCGTATTTCTTAGTCAATACGACAAGTTTTAGGCATACCTAACCTAGTAAGCTTGTTCAACGCTTTTATCATCGCGTAAGTTTCACCCACCTGGGCATTGTAATTTCTTAAGCTCAGTTTCCCTCCTAGCAACTGTTTAACTCGATACATCGCTGTTTCTGAGAGTGAACGCTTGTGGTATCCATACCGCTCTTTCCAATAC
>NZ_JAKEUW010000107.1:0-5983 GCF_022398115.1 Vibrio sp. Isolate22
GAGCGTGGTCACCCTCGAAATCTCGCCGTGGGTTGCCAGAAATTATACGGCTCAAATAAGTATTGGAAAGAGCGGTATGGATACCACAAGCGTTCACTCTCAGAAACAGCGATGTATGAGCGTGGTCACCCTCGAAATCTCGCCGTGGGTTGCCAGAAATTATACGGCTCAAATAAGTATTGGAAAGAGCGGTATGGATACCACAAGCGTTCACTCTCAGAAACAGCGATGTATCGAGTTAAACAGTTGCTAGGAGGGAAACTGAGCTTAAGAAATTACAATGCCCAGGTGGGTGAAACTTACGCGATGATAAAAGCGTTGAACAAGCTTACTAGGTTAGGTATGCCTAAAACCTGTCGTATTGACCAAGAAATACGCGAAACGGGTTGGCTCTATATCTAAATTTAATTACGCAACAAAGCCGGCTACATACTCAATATTAATACTTGATCATCTCTTAATCTGTAAGTATTTCATTTGTATTTACATCGAGATAAATTTTGTTTTCAATAGATAAACCACCGCAGTAGATAAAGTAAACATCGCGCTCGCTATACCGAACCGATTTTACCCAACCACCTAACTCTTCAAAGTCACTAGGCACGCACTCACCTTCAGAAATCAACTTAGCAACTGAATTTCGAAATTTCTCCTGGTACAACTTAAGGTCGTCGGACTTAACTAGGTAAGAGTCTAATATCTCTTTGTTTTCCTTATCAGAAATAACCACTTCATCATTTGAGAGGCCTGACATCGCCACCCATTCAGCAATCTCAGGTCCACCTTCTTTCAGAACAGTATAATCTGAAATACGTGCCCAATCGCCCTGCTTCTCAAGTACTTCGACCTTTTCCCCTTTGTAGAGGTAGTCCGTTATCAAGCCATCAATCTCAGGCTGTTTTACCACCTCGAGCTTTCTATCTAACACATAAAACTCTGTCTGCTCTGGCTCAGGTTGTAGTTCCATAACAGGCTTTAATTCAGATATAGGTTGCTCAATAGTTTCAGCAACGGGCTCTTCAACTTTTTCTGGTGACGTAGGATCTTTCTTCATAATGAAGAAGTAGTACGCAGCGCCTCCTCCACCCAAGATTAACAATACAAATAAAGCGATCAGCGCTTTTTTCATTCAATCCACCAGCTTATCCGTTAGAAGTGAATTTCCAGTGTACATCAACTCACGCATCAGCTCATCTACACTCTTTATTGAGAACATCGTAAGTAGAGGAAGGTCATGAGTTTTTGGGTTAAGGTTCTGATCATAAACGTCTCTTTAAGTGCTAGTGTGGTAATAGCCAGTGAATGTAACAGTGATAGTTGGCAAACGCTGTTAGCTCGTCAGCTCGCCTTTGAAACTCGCTATAACCAATACACAAAAGAATTCAATCAAGTTCTCTCAACCTATGAGTCACAGACCCTACTGTCTAAACATTTCACTGAAGAGCAAGTCGTTGAACTTTGGGCAAAATACGAACAAAGATTTAATACGCAGCTCAACAGCCACATGAATACCGCTTACGATATCTCCGAAGTTCTGCTTAAACAATCATATGTAGTATCGACCGAACTAGAAGGCGCTCGTTCTCTTGCTCAACTATGGGAAGCAATGGCTCAAGATTGTGATAAAGCCAAGCTAATGCGCCAGTCAGAAAGTGCACTGTCACATGTGAAGAGCTCGGAGTCTCTCTCACAAGACCTTAATGTGCTAAGTGAAAAGTTCAGGCAACTATCGTTTAGGTATCGTCAGGAAGCGACAATGATCGATGCTGCGCGCCAATCAAATGAACGGGAAAGCGTTCAATCAAACGAACCGCTTCGCTAGATTTATCTGCAAAATCAGCTGCGCCTGATGAAAATGTATTCAACCCAGCCTTAATCAAAGCTTTATCAATAACTTGTAAAACTAATGTGCTAACTATCAACAACAAAGTTCAATTTCCAACCAATGCAAGTAATTATGTGAGAGATTCATCACAAAATAGATTTACAAACGCCAGAAAATTGTTATCATGAATCTTCATATAACTTAATAACAAGAAACATTTTGGCTAGGTAATATGCAAAAAACTATGGCTTTCAACTGCTTGAGTAACACGGAATGGACTGCAGAGATAAGAGCTAAGCTTTTATCTGTAGCTAAACACATGGAAGAGTTCGGTTCAGTGAGTGAATTAGAGCTATGTAAGATATTTGGAGAAACAATCTGGAATGACGGTGTGGATTATCATTCACATGCTTTTTCATTCAGAATTAATGCACAAACTGGAGATTGTTCAATCTCTAACTTTAAGTATCACTAAGTTTTGCACCTATCATATACGGAGTACCTTTCACGAGGTGCTCCGTTTTTTATTGCCGAGAGTCTGCCATTTTGTGTGAGTTTTTTGGTGGTCTAACATTCTTCCAAGACGAGCAAATCATTTCGTTTTCAGCTCACTCCCCCCAATGACAACCAAACTTTCCATCGTGTTAGTCGGTATACACTGGAAGCGGCGCATGACCTTTTACTTGCCTTATCGCTAAGTGTGTATGGATGTCTTTGACGTTAGATAGCCGCTGAAGCTTTCTAGTAAATGCTTCATAGGCCATTAGGTTTGGGCTCACCACCTCCAAAAGATAATCATAAGCGCCAGAGACAACATGGCAACTGATCACCTCCTCCATCTCGACAATCGCACCTTCGAACTTATCGATCGACACCTCTTGGTGATTGTTTAGACTCACTTCGACAAACACACTCATTGCCACACCCACTTTTTCTCGCGACAAGCTCACGCGATAGCCGTCGATAATCCCTTTTTCTTCAAGCCTTTTGATACGCCTAGCACATGGAGACGCAGATAACCCGACCTCCTCAGCAAGTTCAGCGGTTGTCAATCGACCATCTTTTTGCAGCAATTCAAGAAGGTGTCTATCTATTCTGTCCATAACGCGACTTATCCTTTGATATTAAAAAGAGCAATAAAAACAGCCCTCACTTAGGTGGATCAACAATCAGCTTGGCAAACATTAAAGGCAGTATCAAGGGTTGTAGTCACCAATAATTAACACTATGTTAGCAAAAATCACCAATAGTAAGTAAAGTCTCATTCAATTTTGCCAACTTGAGGCACGCGAATCCCCTCATAATGAATCACCATTCACTTGTTTGTTTATATTATGAAGCTTGGCTATCTTTCCATTACTGTCACTTTGCTGATCTGGGCAAGTTTTTTTCTCTCACTAAAAGGCGGCGCTAATTCAAATTTAACGCCCGCAGACATCGCTCTCACGCGTTTCTTCATACCAGCCCTCGTGCTTATGCCATTAGTGTGGAAAGCCCGTAACATCGTCACTGCGGTGCCTAGAAAATACTTACTCGGTATGTTCATCGGTAGTGGCCTGCCTTACCTGCTTGTTGCTGGCACAGCGATGCAATTCGTTCCGGTTTCTCACGGAAGTGCTTTAGTTCCCGGGACACTACCTCTATTTGTTACAGGCATTGCGGTCCTCTTTTTTAAACAACCATTGAGCAGACATCGAGTCGCCGGGTTAGCGATGGTGTTATTTGGAATCGTGCTGTTTTTGGGCTCGAGCTTAAGCAGTTTTAACTTCGAATACACCAAGGGACATTTGCTATTCTTATGCGGAAGCGTGATGTGGGCGATATTTACAATTTCTGCTCGTGTGGCCAACCTTGACGCGTTGGTGAGTGCTGGCTTCATCTCTCTCTGCTCGACGTTACTATTATTGCTTCTCATCGTTACCGGGACGCTCCCTAGCCACCTAGCAAACACCCCCATCGCTCAATGGCCATTTACCGAGCTTGTTGTGCATTCTGCAGTACAAGGCGTTGGCGCAGGTTTAATAGCGGCGTTCACATACCTTTATGCTGTAAAGACCTTAGGAGCAGAGCGATCCGCCGCATTTGGAAGCGCAACACCCGCAATTGCGACTCTGCTTGCTATCCCAATGTTTGGTGAGATCCCTGACACGCTAACCTGGCTAGCTCTTGGTTCTATTTGTATTGGCAGCTTGGTGGCAAGCAATATCTTTATGAGAAATGATCAATCAATGCAGTATCAGCCTCCCACTCACAGCAAGGCTTAACTGCGCTTGATCAAGCGTTCCTACTACTCACTTTCACAACAACGATGTCTAGATAAGCCTACCTTCGCAGGCTTATCTAAAATCTTCTTTTTCTCAGCACGCTTCTCCATTAAACTGTGCGACCTTTTTGCCGATTCAAGAGAACACCATGCAACGCGACTACACCTTAAATTGTTTAATCACCATGCCTCGCCATGAACTAGAAGAATTTAGTTTAAGAATGATCCATCGCCTTGTTCCTGAAGACGCAATGACAGAGCTATTCACATTCGAACAAGAAGAAGTGACCAGCGAAGAACGCATGCAATCAGCGAAGTTCGATGCAATGCTACGAATGACAGCAATTGCACTTGGTGAAGTAAACCTAGCGTTTTCTGAATCGGACAACTCACAGCAAAACATCGAGCGCATAACTCGCCTGCTGTTATGGCACTTCTACTCGATCTCTTTCAACCTTGAAGAAGCGATCGCAATTGAAGTGCACTGTGAGAAAGTTGAGATAATCTTAAAGAACGCACCAAAAGATGCGTTTGGTTGGGTTAAAGAGCTCACTGAGCTACTTCACTTCTACGCAAAAGTAAATGAAGGCAACGAAGAGAAAAAAGACGCGTAACGTCCCTTAATCTTCAACAGGCTTCAGTAAACTACCCCAGCTCATTACAAAGGCAGAATGAACTACACAGAAGGCAAATAAAAGCTTTGCTGAAATGAGTTCTCTGCCTTTGTTGTTTCTAGTACGCTGTGATGCAGCATCAATATCGACTGAGCAATTTTAGCCCCGATACCCAATGAACCATTCGGCGCTTCACGTTCCACCTCATTATGAATAACCACCCTAACCCTTTTCGAATCTGGCTCTAAATCGACACTCAGTGAAACTGCTGTTCCAGTTGGGCTGTGCCTTAAGGCATTGTCTAACAAGTTCAATATCAGCCTCTCAAGCAAATGGCTATCACCCACCGCTTTAATTCCATCAGGTAGATTGACCTCAAGCAACACACCTTTCTGCACATATTGGCTCTGCATCGTTTCCAGACATTCTGTCATTAGCGTATTGAAGTCGATTGAATCATATTGATAGGCTGGCAAAGGGTTATCCTGCTTAGCGCTATCTAACAGCGAATGGAGCTGTTCTGACAGTTTATTGCCATTTCTGTAAGCAACATCAATTAGCGGATAGGATTGAGGGTTTTGGATCTTCCATGTTTCAAGGTAACCCAACACACTAGATAGCGGCGTTTTCAAATCATGGCTCAACTGCAACAAACTTTGTCTTCGGTGTGATGACTGATATTCGAGTTGTAAAAATTGTTGTTGGATGTGCTTAGCCATGAGTTGGTAAGAGCGAGCGATCGGCACCAGTTCTGGTACTTGATGAACAAAATTAGGATCTAGTCGGAAATCTTGTTCTGCTTGCTGCTGCAATTTATCGGTCACTTCTTCGATAGGATTCAAAAGGCTTCGCTTTACAAGCAAATAAGCACCAACGGCGAAACCTAGAATTGAGATCAACATGAGTCCTGCTAACGCAATATAAGGTGTGTCGACTTGTGAATTAGCAATCACAGTATGTCGGTTACTGCCAATCAAGACATACAGGTAGCCCACGGTTGAGCCTAACTCTTCAATCGCAGCAACAGAGAATACCTTGTGAGAACCGGGATTGATCGGGTCATCCCCAAGAATGGGATAAGGCTCGTTGTTTAGAAACTGTTTGATAGGCGCTAAGTCAATCTGGCTCGCTAATACCGTCCCTTCTGGCGGGCTTTGTTGCGTAATTCAATGGAACTAAATCCAGAACCTACGATCTGAGCAGCTACCTCCACTCTCTCTCGTAGTCCTATGCCTAAGCCTCGTTACAAAACAACCAACTGGAAGCAATACAACCAATCAC
>NZ_JAKEUW010000108.1:0-5966 GCF_022398115.1 Vibrio sp. Isolate22
TTGCGTTGCTCGCTGAAATCTTGATGTGGTGGAATGGCCTCATTGCAGTACAAGCCAAGTGGCATTTTGACTTCCAAGCCAATAGCATTAAACACCGCCGAGTTCTATCCATACCTCGTCTAGGAAGAGAGGTACGAAATCATCGACGATATCAAATTAACGAATCCCAATATCAATGGGGAATGTTCGAATATCAAAGGCTCACACACAACGCAGGACTAGGGCAATTATGAGGGGATCCGTCAGTGCTTCCTGTAACCGCTAGACTGACAATGTTCCGACAGACGCATACACTCTATAAAGGTAAAGTATTGATACTCACCACTGGTGATGACGACTTTGATCGTATTGCGGGTAAGAAAGGACTGATGACTCTGCCATCAAGCCAATGAAACCAAGATTTCTGCTGGCCTGAGTTCGTTCACTATTACGCTGCCAAAACTGCTTCAGACGGTGGTTCAAATAACCTTCAATTTGATTAACTCGCTCTGAAAAAACATATAATAAATATGAACTTTCAGGTGCAGTTTATCACTCACAGATCGCGAGTTTGATCGACTTTATTAGCAAGCAATTCAGATACGCCGTAATCACTTGACTATTTGACGAAGATACTGGTTAGCATTGAGTATGACAGGATCGACCGGACGATTAATAACAAGGTTGTGCGCCTAAGACAAATGCTCGGTGACGACCATGCTCGAGCAAAAATAATTCAGATCATTCACGATAAAGACTACTTATTTTTTTAACCGCTAGGTATTAACTTCGCTCACTACGAGCGTAATAAACGAGAACGATTATGCGACGTATTTATTTGGAGTCTTTATTGGGGCTGTTAGTTTGCTTTTTTATTGGTATTGTCGCCTACGAAGTTTCTGTCTATCAACTCAATACCGACTACGACTATGTGCTGCAAGATTACGAAGCGACAGCCCACCAGCAACTCATAGCAAACATCGCAAAAAATCAAAGCCTTAAATCGGCTCATCAAGCGATAGATCAATTTGTGGAGATCTCTCAAAATATACTCGTCACGTTCAGTTCAAATGATGAAATACCGGGGCCAGTTTCGGAGTTTTTTAGTACTCACCCGAATAGCTTTATCTTTCACGATGATGAACGAAATCTTTGGTTTCGTTTAGTAGGCAGTGATAACACCTATCATTACCTACCCGATAATCAAGCATTTGTTCGAGAAAAAATAGAATTGGAAGATAACCTCATTTGGGTATTCTTTTTGGCTAGTTGTATCGTTTACGGCGTAAGTCATTTGTTAATTATTTTCCGCCGTGTTAGAAAGCTTGAGGTTGCCACTTTGCGTTTTTCTGAAGGCGATCTCTCGAGCCGAGACTTCAAGTGGTATTGCGATTGGTTCACTGAACAAATCCTTTAACCTAATGGCCGACCGAATTCATCACTTAATTGAAAGTAACCGCTCACTCACCAAAGCCGTTGCTCATGAATTACGCACGCCAATATTTCGTATTCAATGGCAAACTGAAATACTCAAAGACACGCCGCTTAATGAATCGCAACAACACACCGTTGAAAGTATTATCGAAGATACAGAAGAGATGGAAAAGATGGTCGAAGAACTGTTGTGCTACACCAAATTTGATAGCATTGACCTCGAAAAGCAACCCCAGTCATTAGAGATAAGAGACGTTCTCGAGCACGCGATGACACGCTGGAACAAAGACACAGAGCTCAACATCGACTTATCACTGCCAGAACAACCTAGCTCAATACTAGCGGATGAAACTCTGCTTATCCGAGCCTTAGATAACCTAGTACGTAACGCAATGAAGTTCGCACGTTCACAGATGTCGATTGAAGCCAGCGTGCATCAAGATCAGCTACAGATTGCGGTACATGACGATGGTGATGGCGTAGCACAAGAACACCAGGCTCGTCTGTTTGAACCCTTTTACGTGGGCGATAAAGCGCGTAATAAAGCTAAGAGTGGCCATGGCTTGGGGCTTTCAATTGTCGATAAGATCTGTGCTCAACACAACGCAACCGTGGAGGTTGGTCAGAGCCCAACCTTAAAAGGTGCGGTATTTACTATTACCACTCAGATATGTAATGACTCAACTGACAAACCCATACAGTAACTACAAAACATCTCTGGAATAATGTCCAACATCGGTCGGGAGATGCTGTCTCCCAATGAACTTATTGAGTCTAGATAATCATGACACGGTCGTTTATGGCTTGTCATTCAACATATCTGCTGCGGTGATTGGTGTTTTTGTCGTGTAGAGTTTTGCGAAAGCTATTTTGCTGTAGGTATCAACGAACGTCTGCTGATAGATACGCCCAACCCCTTTAAGATTGCCAACATAGAATGTGTCTTGAGAGCCTAGATAGCCTGGGTGTGCGGTCTCTATCTCACCACAAACTTCATCATCATGCTTCTTGCGCTCGAGAGCTGCGACTTGCTCTTCCGTTAGAATGATACCGTTCTCAGCAACTTGTTTTTCTAAGGCAATGAGGCGTTTTTTGAAGTTTTCTAGGTCGTTGCGGAGCCAGATTGAGCGCACGACACTTGGAGAGAGAAAGACACCCAGTTTACGTAGTTCATTGCTTGTTCTAACTTGCCCATGAGCAGGAAAGTCGATGGCGTATTTTAGGACGGCTTGTTCAGTTTCACTATCGACTCGATTCTTTAAGTTTGGTGTTCTTCTGCTCTGATTAATCAGAGCATCAATACCGCCAGTTTCAACCAACTCTTGATAGCGATAAAACGTGTCTCGAGAGACACCCATAACCTTACAGGCTCGAGATACATTACCAAGCTCTTCTGCAAGATTGAGAAGCCCAGCTTTGTGTTTGATGATTGGATTGCTAGTATAAAGCATGAGAGTTACCTCTTATTGTCTTTGATTGATGACTAAGCACCTTTAATCAAAGTGGGTAACTCTCTTCTTTTCAAATTGAAGTGTCAGATCTAGTCTGAATTAGTACACTTTAATCATCAAAGCTGTTTCAATAGCAGTATCAGGAAATTGAAAGCCTCTACCACGTTTGCCATGGTGGCTTTTGCATTGCCATGCTTCAACGGCAGAGTCGTCAATCCAAAACGTTACTGAGCCTCTTTTGCACAAGGCTTCATTATATTCACTCCAGTTCGTTATCTTCTTCTTAGATTTACCCAAAACATCACCATGTTTTGACTACATGGGATCAGATCGCACTATTGAGGAAAGGTTCAACTGATTTAGTCAACAACGCCATTGACATTTACTTACATCGAATTACGCAACAAAGCCTCAATGCGAAAGAACACTGCTAAGGCACATAGAACTTTTAGCGATTGAATATACTCAATTAACCTTACGTAAGTTGCAGTTGAACACCACTATTAATTTGAACAATCGTTCAATAATATATATGATTCACCAAAACAATACTCATCTAAACAGAGGTTGCAGATGCCTTTAGCTCAGTTTATTAAAACCGCAGGCGAACCTACGATACTGAAACGCTCACTCAAGGTTTCTCTCATAGTTGGCACCATTCTTATGTTCATTAATCACGGTGACAAATTGCTCTCCAGCAACATTGACATAACGCTGATCATTAAGATCTTGATGACTTACTGCGTACCCTTTTGTGTGTCTACCCAAGCCAGCGTTTCTGCAACTCTTCAATCCCGAAAGAAGGCCGTCTAATAATGATATTTTCGTTTAAAAAACCGTCATCGGATATTGTCGAAGTTCATACTAGCCATCTTGCAGAACTGAAGAAAGTCTCTGAAAAGTACTCTCTATTCAAACAGAATGATCCCACCGACTATGCGAAGAAAATTTACGTCAATGCAGCCAATGTCCATAAAGCGTCACGAAGTCGTGCTGAGTCGATTAAACAGAGCTATGAGTTAGTGAATCACTTTATCGAGCAGTCAGAAAGTATTAACAAGCTGTCTTGTGAGAGCCATCAATACTCCAGTCAAACGGCAGAAACTGCGGCTAATACCATCGACAAGCTGGAGGCTTTGGAAGAGCAAGTATTAGTTTCCAAAGAAAAGATCTGCCAGTTTAGCGAACTGCTCGAATCACTGAATGAGATTAACAAGAACGTCACCCAATTGGTGGATTCTATTAAAGGTATCGCTGCACAAACAAACCTGTTGGCGCTTAATGCCGCGATTGAAGCCGCTCGAGCTGGGGAGCACGGCCGCGGTTTTGCAGTAGTCGCAGACGAAGTCCGTCAACTTGCGAACACGGCGAATCAGTCTGCTGAGAACATCGACACTGAAATGGCGTCGATTTCAAAGATATCAGACAGCATTTTCAACAAACAAAAAGAGGTTGAGGACGTCATTATTCTTAGCTCAGAAGTAACCAAAAACACCATGCATAACATGAAGAACTTGATGAACATGTCGCTTGATAGTAAAACAGCTTCTAAAACCATCATGGACGCCATTGAGGCTCAACTGTCCGACTCCAACACGGTTAAGCAAAACATGGAAGCCCTAGTTGAAGACACCAAGCTATCAATAAGCCTCTCGGGCAACAACCATGAACTCGCGGAACAGATCCTCAACTCTTTATCTTATCTGCAACTGAATGATAAAACGGACCAGAAAAGAAATGCTTAACTCCGATAGCGTGTAAGCAAACAAGGAAAATTGCGACATGAACCAAAGCCAAACACCACTTGAAACAGGGACTGCTGTTTCACTGAGTGATATCTTAAGTGAGCGTTCACTATATTCATATGTTCAGTCTATTAGAGATCTTAAACGCCAGACCACTTATGGACATGAGGTTTTAGTTCGTGGTCCTTCAGACTCCTTGTGGCATCGACCCGATCAGTTGTTTATCGCTGCTCAATCACAACAACTCAGCAGGCAGTTGGAAATTGTCATCCTCGAAGTTCATCTTGAAAACATTGCCGCCCATACATCTATAGGATGTTACACCGTTAATCTTGCTCCTAACCTGTTGTTAGATAAAACCGTATTTCAGATACTAAACCGCTACGCACTGGCTGAAAGAATTAAGATTGAGCTCACTGAACACTTACCGATACGTGACTGGCAACCAATAAAACAGCGAATGGCTCAATTGAGAAAGCAAGGCTATCAGTTCTGGCTTGACGATGTTGGCTGCGGATTTTTTGATTTGGCGCTGATCGATGAAGTCAAACCAGAGGTAGTCAAACTTTGCATCAAAATCATCAGCAGACTTACGTTTGATCCTACTCTAGTTGATGAAATAAAAGCGGTCGTCAAAGCGGTTCATGACTACGGTGGCGCTGTTTTAGCTGAAGGGATTGAGGAGCACGTACAGCTCGATATGGCGGAGCAACTGAACATCGATCTAGCACAAGGCTATCTTTTTGATAAGCCACAGCCACTTATTTGAGTCACAAAAACCTAGTCCTCAATAAAAATCGTACAGTTGGACTTTGATATCCTTATTGTTCTATATATTGAGATTATAAATATAGCCACATTTATCTAAAAATACCAACAAGTATACTTTGCTTCAAGTAGAACAAATCCACCCAACTGAAGAGGTATACCAAATCTCAAAGTCACTCAACATTATCACTCGCGCATGCTCCGCTCTTTTGATTTTCGCAGTAACGCTACAACCACAGAACACACGCATACAAGATCAAGTATAATTGAAATTACCGCACAAGAGGGACAAAACACTACTCTTGCTGACTTCCTTTCGGTTGGTGCACAACTCGTTAAGAGTGATCCGCCCCAGCAGTTTTGGACACTGAGTTAAGTGAGTACAATCACTAACGAGGTGAACAATGACAACTAAGAAAACTAGAATTAAACATTCCCCTGAATTTAAAGCAGAAGCCCTGAAGTTAGCAGATAAAGTGGGAGTAGCTGCGACAGCAAGACAGCTTTCTTTACATGAATCTCAAATCTACGGGTGGCGAAAGAACTCGAAGAAAGACACCAGTACTAGTCAGCGAGAGCAAGAACTAGC
>NZ_JAKEUW010000109.1:0-5946 GCF_022398115.1 Vibrio sp. Isolate22
CGTGATAGCTAAATCACTGAACCGACGCGGCCTCCCGCGCTTATTCTGTTTGCTTTGCGCCCACCCGCTTATTGCTTCTTCATCAATCCAAAAGGTCAGAGAACCACGGTTAATGAGTGATTGGTTGTATTGCTTCCAGTTGGTTGTTTTGTAACGAGGCTTAGGCATAGGACTACGAGAGAGAGTGGAGGTAGCTGATCAGATCGTAGGTTCTGGATTTAGTTCCATTGAATTACGCAACAAAGCCCATCTAAGTTGGTCGCTGACGGATATCGTGTAATTGCAACGTACTTTACCGGAAACTACCAGTGTGCATTGGATTGGTTCAACGAGAAACAATTTAATGAAGATCAAGTGAGATTGTTTGAATTGGATGTCACCAGCACAGAAGAGTGCGCATTGAGCTTGAGCAAGTTGTTAGAGGAAGAGGGAACCGTTGATGTTCTCGTTAATAACGCTGGCATTACACGTGATAGCGTATTCAAAAAGATGAACGCCGAAGCGTGGAAAGAGGTTATCGAAACGAACTTAAACAGTTTGTTCAACGTTACTCAACCGCTGTTCGCACCTATGTGTGAGAAAGGAAACTGCCGCGTCATCAATATCTCTTCAGTGAATGGCCTTAAAGGGCAATTCGGACAAACCAATTACTCGGCGGCTTAAGCGGGAATGATTGGTTTCTCGAAAGCCTTAGCTGCAGAAGGCGCTCGCAGTGGCGTAACAGTGAACGTGATTGCCCCTGGTTACACCGCAACGCCAATGGTTGAACAAATGAAGCCTGAAGTACTGGATTCAATTAAGAACCAAATCCCAATGAAACGTTTAGCAACACCAGTGGAAATTGCCGAAACGGTTGGATTCCTAGCAAGCGATTCAGGTGCGTATATTACGGGCGAGACTTTGTCTGTAAATGGCGGCTTGTACATGCACTAATTGGCGAAACTGACAGGAATTGAACGATGGAAAAAGTATTTATTGTTGCAGCGAAACGTACACCAATTGGTTCATTTACGGGTTCATTGAAAAACGTTAGTGCGGGTGAGTTGGCTGGCGTAGCAATTAAAGGTGCTCTGGATTCAGTAGCTCTTCCCCTAGATGTCATTGATGAAGTGATCGTAGGTAACGTGATCTCAGCAGGGCAAGGTATGGGCGTTGCACGTCAGGCTTCAATCTACGCAGGGCTACCTGAAGAGACTCCAGCTTACGGCGTTAATATGATCTGCGGTAGTGGTATGAAATCAGTCATGGCGCTGCAGCTCATATTAAAGCGCAAGATGCAGAAATCGTTGTTGCTGCGGGCGTGGAAGTGATGTCTCAAATCCCGTTCGTGGTTCCGCCAAGTATTCGCAACGGACACAAGATGGGCGACATTTCGATGAAAGATCTGCTTGTTGGCGATGGTCTGACGGATGCGTTCAATCATTATCACATGGGTGTGACAGCAGAGAACATGAATATCTCGCGTCTTGCTCAAGACAACTATGCGCTAGAAAGCCAACAAAAAGCGGTAGCTGCGATTGAAACGGGTAAGTTTGACGAACAAATTGTGCCTGTTGAAGTGAAACAGCGCAGACAGACCGTCACCTTTGATACCGATGAATATCCTAAAGCGGATGCAACGTTCGAGGGTTTACAAAAGCTGCGTCCAGCCTTCGACCGTGAAGGTACGGTCACTGCGGGCAACGCTTCGGGTATTAATGACGGCGCGAGCGCAATCATATTGGCATCAGAGAGTGCTGTAACAAAATACGGCCTGACACCACTGGTCGAGCTTACAAGCTATGCACAGTCTGGATTAGACCCAAAGATCATGCGCTTAGGTCCAGTAGAGGCAGTGTCTAAAGCGTTAGATAAAGCTGATTTAACACTCGAACAAGTTGATCTATTTGAATTAAACGAAGCGTTTGCGCTTGGGCATCCACTGGGCGCATCGGGCAATCGAATCATTGTTTCACTTATCCACGAAATGCTTGGGCAAGAGAGCACTTATGGTGTTGCTTCACTTTGCGCGGGTGGGGGAATGGGAACCGCGGTTCTGCTGAAGAGTATTGAAGGCTAACCCCGGACGTATCATTGGCAAACTAAACAATTTATCGCGGCAGTCTACAAGGGGCGTTAGTGAGTAGTAGTGCCTTGGCTGAAACGATACAAGTACGAATTTACTAAACTATGTATTCATCAGGAGTTACTTATGTACACGGATATTTTCAAAACAATTACTGACCAAACTGAAAAGCAATTTGAACCGTACTTTAAGTTCAACAAGTTAGTTGCAAAGAACGTTCAAACCATGACGGAATTGCAAATGAATGCGATGCAGACTTATACGGACATGGGGCTTGCTCAAATGAAAGCGGTAATTGAAATTAAAGATGTGAACAGCCTTACTGCATTCAACAGCCAGCAGCTAGCAGCATTAACTCAACTTTCTCAACAGATGATGAGTGACAGCGCAAAGCTGCAAGCGGCAGCGAAAGAATTCAAAGAAGATGTTGAAATACTAACAACTGAAAACTTGAAAACAGTTACACCTGCATAAATTCAATCGCCATCGAGTTAGCGCAGTGTTTACTGTGAGGCTCGGTGGCGATTTTCCGATTATTGGAGTCATGTTATGTTTCAACACTTCTTTTCGGACTACCTTGTTAAATTTCAACAAACAAACCAGCAATGGTGGGACAACTTTGAACAAAACAAGGAAGCCGCGCAATCTCCCCTAAACCAAGCGATGCAAGAATTGAATTTTGATGATGCATCGAAAATCTTCGAGCAAACCGCTAACCAACCCGCTGCACTCCTTCAGTTACAATCCCAATGGTGGGAGCAACAACTTAAGATCTGGCAAAACGCTGCATTGATGGGTAACACAGAAAGTGTAATTACTGAAGATCGCAGTGATAAACGTTTTATTGATGAAGCGTGGAAAAACGACCCCTTTTATAGCTTTATCAAGCAATCCTATTTGTTGTTTAGTAAAAGCTATATCGACACCATAAACTCAATTGACGGCATTGATGAGAAAACCAAAGAGCGTGTTGCGTTCTTTTCACGTCAAGCGATCAACGCACTTTCTCCAAGCAACTTTATTGCGACAAACCCAGAGCTGATGAAATTGACGCTTGAGCGAAATGGTGAAAACCTGATCGATGGTCTTGAGCAATTGCAGGCTGATGTTGAAGCAAGCGCTGATATCCTCAAGATTCGTATGACCAACAATAATGCTTTCCGGTTGGGAGTCGATGTTGCTAATACGGAAGGGGACGTTGTTTTTCAAAATGAATTGTTTGAACTGATTCAATACTACCCGAAAACACCTCAGGTCAATGTTACGCCATTTCTGATCGTACCGCCGTTTATCAATAAGTATTACATTCTCGATCTTCGTGAGAAGAACTCTATGGTTCGCTGGTTGCTTGAACAAGGGCATAGTGTGTTCATGATGTCTTGGCGCAATCCTGGTGAAGCACAGAAAGAGGTAGAATTTGGTGACTATGTGACTGAAGGTGTCGCGAAAGCTGTGACCGCAATTGAAGACATTACCGGCAAAGAGCAGATCAACGCTGCGGGTTACTGTATTGCGGTGTTTTTCAAGGTAGTTGTCATCATTTGCTTGCTTATTAAGCAGCTTCTCTTTCTGGATTTAAGTGAACGTCACCAACAGGTTCACAGTTTCTGATATCACCTGGCCAGCGTTCAGGGTTTAGCTCTTTTTCAGCGAGTAAGACCTCCGCTCGGCGCTTCAAGACCTCTTTATCTTTTCCATTGTGACGCTCTGAAGGCGTGACGTAATTCAGCTTATTGTGCTTGTGCTCGGTGTTGTACCAGCGTACGAAGGCTTCAACCCAACTCCGACTACTGTCGATTGTTTCAAAGCCCTTTGTTGGCCAGCTTGGTATGTACTTTACCGCGCGGAACAATGACTCAACGTACGGGTTATCATCACTGACTCTTGGGCGACTATACGATGAAGTAATACCTAACTCTTCCATCTTAGCTTTGAACGTCAACGACTTCATCGGCGCACCATTATCTGAGTGAAGAACCAGAGCTTGATTGAAGCACTGCTCTCGCATCAACGTCCGTTGCAGAAGCTGTGACGCCAGCTCACCGCACTCTCGCTCATATACTTCATAACCCACGATTTTTCGGCTGTAGATGTCTTCGATGACATACAGGTAATAGTGCTGACCTCGAACCTTTGAAGGTAAGTAAGTGATATCCCATGTGTAGACTTGATTCGAGCTTGTCGCCGTATAACTTGTTGGCTTCGCTTGCTTCTGTCTGCTCCGCTGACGGCCTCGTTTGTGAAGTTGCCCCTGTGCTGCCAGTACTCGATAATAACTCGATTCAGAGGCGATATACTCACCTCTATCGAGCAGTGTCGGGACGATTTGAGTCGGAGGTAAGCTTGCGAACTCAGAGCAGTTACACACCTTGACAATCGCATCACGCTCTTCCTGCGACAGCTTGTTAGCAGGCTCAGGTCTGAGGCATATTGGCCTTTTGTCAGCTTGAACTTCACCTTGCTGATACCAGCGACGATACGTTCTCAAGTCGATTTGAACTTCATGACAAGCTGGCTCTAAACGACATCCGCATTGCTTCGCTTCAAGGATAAGAGTCACTATGGTCTGCCTTTCATCGGTTGAGGTTAGTCGTCCTCTGGCTCTTCCCCGTAAAAGGCTCTCAGCTTTTTTCTTAGTACCAAGAGGGCGGCCGTTTCAGCGAGTGCTTTTTCTTTGAGTCGTAAATCTTTCTTCAACTCTTTGATTTCAAGTTTGTCAGCTTTAGCCTGTTTTTTAGCTTGGGCTTCACTCTCTTTGTTCGGCATGACTCCTTGAACAAACTCATTCCGCCAAGTCTGTACTTGCTCAGGGTACAAGCCCTTCTCTCGACAATATTGACTGAGTTCATTTTCGGTCATCGAGTAAGTCTCAGCAACAATGGCGAGTTTAGTTTGAGCAGACCACTGCTCTGATGAAGTGTTGCTATTTGGCACGGCGGCTCCTGAACCTCTGAGTTGCTGCCGCCAATGATACAGGGTCGCGGTGCTAATTCCTTCCTCTTCCGATACTTCTTTCACTGACATCGAATAGGGAGGCAACAGCTTCTTCAATATAGCTTCTTTTCTTTCTACTGAGATACGAGACACAATTACTCTTTATCGCCCAAGCTGGTTAAATTTTAACAGTGACAACTACCCTGCCAGATAGGGATTGTTCTGGTCATATTCCCTCTTACTTCCGATTATTAAGAAAAGATACAAGATTAGACAATCTTTCCTCCCAATGAATAAGCCTAGTTTGAGCATCTCTGGCTCTACTTGGGGAGCTCGATTTAAGTTCTAGTGAAAGTTGACCAATCGTTCGATTGACCAAATTTTGATAGTCATTAAGCTCTTGATTCGATCGTTTATCGAGACTTTTTTTCTTTATAAACTGACATGTATTTTCCTCTTAAGAGTCGTTAGATCCTTTACTAGCTAAGTTTCCCTCTACATGCGCATCAAGGAAAACCCTTGCCTCATCAGCTTTCTGCTCAACTTTCGCTTGTGCTTTTGCGTTCAAATGCTTCAACAAGTTACCAACCAGAGGGACATCCCCTTTTATGCTCTGTGACTCTTTGTGTTAGGGGTGTGACTCAAAAATTTGCTTTTGTGGCTTCAATCATACCCCTAAATAAAAGCCCTTGAGCCGATGCGTATTTCGGTGATTGCGAACGCTTGTTTCGGTTTATTCCGAACACCTGAACCAGCACTTTTTCTCTTTCCCTATTTTTACTCTAAGTGTTCGGATTGCGCCAGTTTTCTCATTGATTCACCTCCCAGTTCTATTCGATGACTATTGTGAACTAGACGATCCATTAGAGCGTCAGCGACAGTAGCGTTGCCGATCATGTTGTACCACTCTTTTACTGGTAACTGGCTGATGACGATTGTGCTGCTGT
>NZ_JAKEUW010000011.1:0-113835 GCF_022398115.1 Vibrio sp. Isolate22
ATACTCATGGATAGCCTCGGCTTCAAGACCGCAAAGGCATTTAGCCTCAGAGTTAGGTTTAAGAGTCAGTGTAATAAGTGATGCTGTCTGGTGAGACTTTACTATTTTAAAGCCTTCCCAGAATGAAGATAGGAAAGTATGATTCGGCATGAAAACGGTAGTTTGTGTATGATTTTTGTTTGGCGACTAAACCATATCACTTACTACCGTTTTTGTTTTTAGTTCCCGCTAATCCGCGATGAACCTTTTAAAATTGTATCGTTAGAAGTCTGGCTAAACCATTTTCAGTGCGTGATGTCGAGTGAGTTGCTTGTGTAGCGCGTCTTTGAGCTCCATGCGTTCTACTTTGAGGTTGTGCATGCTGTCGTCATCAATCGGACTGCCTGATATTTCTAATTCACGGATGTCGTAATCAAGCTGATGGTACTTTTGCATGTCTGCTTTGAACTTTTCGTCGTCGTGGTTGAGTTGAACAATGTCTAATTTTAGCTCTGGGAAATCTAAGATAAAGGCATGGTTTTCATTGAGCATTGGCACTTCCTCTTTCATTAAATTAACTTCAGTATAGAACCTATTTTTGAAGATAAATGTGGTTCAAAACACAAAGCGAGATTAGGATCAAAAAAGGGCATTAGCGTGCCCAATTGGATTCGCTGATGCCCTTTGTTCTATCAGTTGCGTTGACCGCTATAACGTTTCTCCTAGGAGATTATTTCGCTTTTTTGCCAGAGCGTTGTTGCTCTTTGTATGCCAACTTTTCTTTCTTACGTTGCTCGATTAGGTGAGCAGCATCACCACCTACGTGAGTTTCGCCGCGTGCATTTGATAGCTGAACTTGTTTTTCACGTTCACGGAAACGCGCTTTCTGCTCGTCCGTGTGTTTATCAAAACACTTAGGGCAGCTTACGCCTTTCTCAAAGTGTTCAGAGGCTTTGTCTTCCTCTGTGATTGGTAGACGACAAGCGTTACATACATCGTAGCCACTCTTTTCTAGCTGGTGGTTAACGGCAACACGGCCATCAAACACGTAGCAATCGCCTTCCCACATACTCTCTTCTTCAGGTACTTCTTCTAGGTACTTTAGAATGCCGCCTTCAAGGTGGTAAACCTCCTCAAAGCCTTGCTCTTTCATGTAGGCCGTTGATTTTTCGCAACGAATACCACCTGTACAGAACATCGCGACTTTCTTGTGCTTCTTAGGATCTAGGTTGTCTTCAACGTACTGAGGGAATTCACGGAAAGTTTCCGTGTTTGGGTTTACCGCGTTTTTGAATGTACCGATGTCTACTTCGTAATCGTTACGAGTATCAACCAAGATCACATCTGGATCTGAGATAAGGTCGTTCCATTCGTTTGGCTTAACGTAAGTACCGACAACATGGCGAGGGTCGATGCTTTCGACACCCATGGTTACGATCTCTTTCTTTAGCTTTACCTTGGTGCGGTTGAATGGTTGTTCGTCGTTGAACGACTCTTTGTAAACAACATCAGCTAAGCGAGTGTCTTGCTTGAACCATTGAAGAAGAGCGTTGATAGATTCGCGCTTACCTGCAACGGTACCGTTGATACCTTCACTTGCGAGTAACAAAGTACCGCGAATGTTATTGGCTTCTAGAAGCTCAGTTAGCGGTTGGCGAATTTCTTGGTAATTATCAAGTGCTACGAATTTATACAGAGCACATACAACATATTGAGACATGGTTTTTCCTTTCTGCGAGCTGGAACGTAAATCCAGAGCGGTTGCCTATTCTGATCATAGCTGGACATTGAAGCCTAGCTCGTCATGATGGCTTATTAAAATCCGCCGCAGTATAACTAAGGCGATGTAGGACAAAAACCAACCAAGTGTAGGGCTATTTATCACCTGTTTTATTGTGGATTTATGGTTTGAGGAACGAAAAAGCCCTGCTGTACAAATACAGCAGGGCTTGGTATCGAATCTGTCTTACTTTATCAGCGATTACGCTTGGTTAAGTACTTCCGCTAAGCGTTTCACCGCTTCAGTCAGCTCTTCAGGGTTAGCGTTAGTGAAGTTTAAGCGCAGTGCAGCTTTTGCTCCCTCCGGCTTTGGATAGAATACTGGGCTTGGTACAACCGCCACACCATTTGAAAGTAGGGTCTTAGCCAGTTCAAAAGTATCGCACTCTGGAATCTCAACCCAAATGAACATCCCGCCATCTACTGCTTTTAATACACAGTCAGCAGGCAGCTGTTTTTCTAGTTCTGAAAACAGCACTTCATAGCGAGACTTGTACAGTGAGCGGATGCTTTCCATGTGTACGTTAAAGTCTTGGTGTTTTAGAAGGCCAAGCAGTAGGGCTTGCATCGGAACGCTTGAGTGCAAATCTGCGCCTTGCTTCACTTTGATCAGTGGCTCAAGGTAGCTGCGCTTGCCCGTTACCGCACCGATACGTAAACCAGGTGATGCAATCTTAGAGAATGAACGAAGAACGATAGAGTTATCAGGGCAGAAAGACGAAACCAACGGCAGCTCAGTGCCAGTGAAACGCAACTCTCGGTATGGTGCATCCTCGATGAACGCGACGTTGTATTTGATACACAGCTCAGCCACTTTTTGGCGAGCCTCTGTGGTCCAACATACGCCCGTTGGGTTATGGAAATCTGGCACCGCGTAGAACATTTTTGGTGATTGCTCAGCAAAGCACGTTTCTAGTTCATCTAGGTTAGGTCCAAATTCAGTTTGAGACACAGTCACAATGTTTGCTTGAACCAAGCCAAACACTTGCATCGCACCTAAGTAGCTCGGCGCTTCCATTACCACTACATCATTCGGATCAACATATGCACGAGCAATCAAATCTAGACCTTGCTGAGAGCCTGTACAGATCATCGCTGTGTGAGTTTCTGGCAATTGGTAGCTTTGTGTTAGGTGATCAAGTAATGGGCCGTAACCCGCTGTTGAGCCGTATTGGAAAACTTCAGGCATGTTCGCTAGGTTTTCTAGCGTTGGCTTCATTAAATCGATCGGGAAGGTTTTCTCATCCGGCAGGCCACCTGCTAGTGAGATGACGTTTGGATCGCTTGCTGCAGCGAGGATCTCTCGAATATATGAAGATTGAATTTGTTGTAATGACTGTGCGATTTCCATGTGTTGTGTCTCGTCGTTTTTCGTTTTTATTCTATCGCTTGATATTATACGGCAATTGTAAAAACTAGCGTGTCCATTTATGCTCTTGAACATGTCCATTTATGCTATTTAAACGATGTCACGTCAACATATATCTAGAATCAATGATGTTCTTTTCCATATTCATCAAGACATCAGCCAGCCGTTGTCTGCTAAAGAGCTCTCTGAGATAGCAGCCTACTCAGAGCAACACTTTCATCGCACCTTCAAAAGTGTGGTGGGGGAGTCGCTGCACCAATATATCCGACGCACTCGGATGGAGTATGCCGCTAATCAGTTGATGTTCGATACCAGCTCGTCGGTGGTTGAGATAGCCAATAAATGTGGTTTCAGTTCGGTGTCTTCGTTTAGCCGAGCGTTCAAAGCGACCTTTAATATGTCTCCGGGCGAGTGGCGCAAACACGATTTGCAGATCGCCGAAAAGCCTTATTTGAAAGATCCTGAGGTGGCGGCTGGTTATCAAAATGTCGCACAGCGCAAGCTGCCCGAGCCTAAAATAGTGGAAACACCAGAGCGCATGGCAGCCTATGTTCGACACACTGGCTATAACCGTTCTATTCGTAATGCGTGGTTGATATTGAAAGCGTGGGCGAATGCCGAACAGCGTGATTTTTCGACCCAGTTTGGTTTGCACCATTCAAATCCTGCTTGGGTTGAGATGGATCAGTGTCGCTATGTGGCGTGTATCGCGATCAGTGAACCGATCAAGTATCGCAGTGTGGTTAATCAGATGGTGATTCCCAGCGGTTTGCATGCTGTGTTTCGACTCAATGGCCGCTATGGAGAGTTGCTACCACAGATCAGCATGGTATTAGAAAAATGGTTACCTACATCAGGTTTCAAGCAGCGTTCAACACCAGCCTATGTGCACTATCATCAGAATCATTTCTTGAATAGTGATGAAGTGTTCGAACTCGATTTCTATCTTCCGGTGAGTTTTTACTGATCGATGGTTGTGCTGTTTTGTTGAACCAGACTTTGCTCTTTTGTTGAGACAAATTAGCACGACTAATAGCTGCCAACGATTCTATGCAGGTGGGCTAAGATAGACACGCTTTGTTGATAATGTACCCCATTAAAAGATGACAACGTACGGATTAAACGATAGCATCACTTTCTTATTGCAAATAGTTCTTAATATCACCTGCTAGTAAACATGACTATTACTCACAAAGATTATCTGAAAATCGCTTTTCCTTTCATTATCTCAACGGTTACTCAGCCTCTACTCGGTGCGGTGGATACTGCTGTCATTGGGCAACTTGGTATTGCTGAGTTGATCGGTGGCGTCGCGATTGGCACCATCATCATGAACACCATGTATTGGTTGTTTGGCTTTTTTCGTGTCAGCACCACAGGGCAAAGCGCGATGGCGTTGGGCAAAGGGGATCGTTCGGAACTCGCGGGCAGTTTGATGCGCCCATTTGTGCTGTCTGGTTTGGTGGGTTTGATCTTTATTTTGATACAACCTCTGATCTGGCAAGGGGCGATGTGGGTGATAGAGCCTGAAGTGAACGTGGCTGAACAAGCGCATATCTACTTCAGTATTTTGATTTATGGCGCGCCTTTTGTGCTGCTCAACTACACCATTATTGGATGGTTGATGGGGCAGGCGAAAGCCAAAGAGGTCCTTTACACACAAGTGTTTGGCAACGTGTTAAACATTGTTTTGGATGCGGTGTTCGTCCTGTATTTCGATTTAGGTGTTGCGGGGGTGGCATACGCAAGTTTGATTGCACAAATCACCACCTTTGCGATTGGTATGACGCTGGTTATGAATACGAGCAATATCTCGATCTCTGAGTTCTTGCAAGGTTCGAAGATGACCAAGAAAGACCTATCGACAATCATCTCATCGAATACCGACTTATTGTTACGCACTATCTGCATCTTGGTGTTCTTCAATATGATGGCGCGCACCGGTTCTAAACTGGGTACTGATGTTCTCGCAGCAAACGCGATTTTGATGCAGGTAACTTTTATTGTTAGTTACATGTTCGACGGCATTGCCAATGCATCGAGCGTGTTTGCGGGTAAAGCTGTGGGGCAGAAAAATGCTTCCATGCTTGATCGTGTGTTAAGGCTAAACTTCCAATGGACTGCGGGTTTTATTGCTGTACTAACGCTACTGACTTTGTTGTTTAAAGATCTGATCGTTTTCTTGTTTACCGATATTCCGGCGCTAGTTGCTTTATACTATGAGATGGCACCGTGGCTGATTGCGTTTCCGCTGTTGGCTGGGTTTGGTTTGACGGTTTACGGCATCTTTACTGGAACAGGCACAACCCGTCCGGTTCGTGACTCGAGTATTGCTACTTTGTTGGTGTTCTTGGTTGTCCAGGCACTAGCAGTTGGTGCATGGGGCAATCATGGTTTGTGGTTAGCGTTTACTCTGTTCTACCTTGGGCGTATTGCTTTCCTGTACCCGTTCATCACTCAGGTTAAACAGAAGTGTTACTCGGCAAAAGAGAGCCTTAATGGGGCGATGAATTAACTCTATCTAAAGTCACTTCAAAAACTTTATGAAGGCGCTTGTCTATCTTTACACAGTAAAATTAGACGGCGCTTTTTTGTACCTGATAGATAGTTAAAATTGGTCAATCAAACAGCAAAAAAACTGCGATACAGTTCAATGTTCTCTTTCCATCACCTTAGCTAAATGATAAGGTTGTTATGTTATAACATCTGTCTATGAGTATTTGCGTGAACGCCCCACTTTTGTCTGTTGACCAGTTAACAATCAAAACTTCTTCGAGAACCCTTTTCCAAGATATCTGCTTCGATGTATATCGAGGTGAATTGTTAGCGATCATGGGACCTTCAGGAATCGGTAAGTCGATGCTTTCGCGTGCGATTGCGGGGTTCTTGCCCGAGACTGTTGAGGCGGATGGTCATATTACTTTTGCTGGTGAGAGTGTGTGTGATTTACCGATGTTGCAAAGAACTGCAGCACAGAGACCAGCGGTTATCTTCCAAGATGCCCTTCAAGCGCTCAATCCTCTTGTCTCCATTGAAGGTCAGCTTACGTTGGCACTAACGGGAACTCGTACTAAGCCCAAGTCAAAAGACAAAACCAAGATCACCGAATTGTTGATTCAGTTGGGCTTTCCAAACCCAGAAACTATTTTGCCGTTATACCCAAGCCAAATCTCCGGAGGCCAGCGCCAGCGTGTGTGTATTGCGATTGGCTTGTTGAGTAACGCCGATATCATCATTGCCGATGAACCGACTAGTGCGTTAGACCCGGTAACAGAGCAAGAGATACTTAAGCTGATTCGTGAGAATGTTAAGCAGCGCCAGATTGGCGGCTTGCTTATTACTCATGATCTACACAGCGCGTTAGCGTGTGACAAGTTATTGGTGATCGATGATGGCGGTGTGGTGGCTTATGGAGCACCGAAACATGCGCTTGAATCGAGTTCTCACGCGTTCTGTTGTTCATTGAGAGATCTCATCGAATGAGCTCGACCTTTTCACTAAACTCAGAAGTCTCGCCATCAATGCCTGTGATTGATTCAGAAACACTTACACCGATTGAGATTAAGTTCGAGAACGTCGGAGTGCACTATTACTCCATTCCTCGTTGGTTAGGTGGTCAGGCGTTCAAAGCGCTACAAAATGTCGACCTTAATGTTGAAGACAAAAGCCTAGCTATTGTTGGACGTTCTGGGGCGGGTAAATCGACACTGATTGAACTGCTATTTGGGCTGAAATCGCCGACCGTTGGTGATATCAGCCTATTTGGGCATTCATTGCCGATTCGAAATAGCAAAGTGCAAGCGGCGGTATGTCGCCTTATCCAATTGGTGCCACAAGAGCCACACACTAGCCTCAACCCTTACTATACCGTTCGACAGATCTTAGCCGAGCCGCTGAGCAATCTAGATGTTTCTGGCAATCATCAAAGCATCATTGAAGAGACGCTGTTGGACGTTGGCTTACCTGCGTCTTTGTTATCGCTCAAGCCAAATCAGCTCTCTACGGGCCAAGCTCAACGTGTTGCGATTGCTCGGGCGCTTGTCGTTAGACCCGCAGTATTAGTTGCCGATGAGCCAACTAGCAGCCTTGATCCGGTGAATCGCCAGAGGCTACTCGACTTATTGAATTCATTGAAAAAGAAACGCGATATGCGCCTAATTTTGGTGACACATGATCTAGGCGCAGCACAAGCGCTTTGCGAAGAAATTCTGGTCCTTGACCATGGCCAAATGGTCGAGCATGGACCGACACCTCAAGTGATGAGCACACCTGCTCATCCAGTGACTCAGATGCTGATCGAATCTCAGCCTCTATCGAAATCTACTTGTTAAACACAACCTCATTAATTAATAAAATACAGCTATAGAGAAAAACAACTATGCGTTTTAATTCAATCAAATTGGCTTGCGCACTTGCGCTAGCGCTGCCTTTGACAGGCTGTTTTGACTCTCAACCAGAGTCGAGCGAAGCTGCGGTCAAATCTGAAATCCGTGTTGCGATGATGCAGCCACCAAGAACGGGCCTATCGCCACTTTCTGATGATGCGTTTAAGTTATCGCGTTGGAGTACGGCTGAAACGCTAGTTAACCTGAGCCCAACTTCAGAAGCTGAGCCAATGCTGGCTACGGACTGGAAACAGGTAGACCCCCTGACGTGGCAATTCACGATTCGTCAGGACGTTAAATTTCACGATGGCTCTACATTAACCGCAGAGTCTGTTGTGAACTCGCTGCAGAAAGCACTTGAAGCTGCGCCTAAGCCTCGCATTCTTGATGGTGTAGACCTGGAAGTGAAAGCGTTGGACAACTACCGCGTTGAGATCAAAACCAGCTTTGATGATCCTCTTTTACCAAGCCGTCTATCAAGTCCTCAGCTCGCGATTCTTGCAGCAAGCGCTTACCAAGAAGATGGTCGTGTAATCCCAACTGGTGCAGGTACTGGCCCATTTGAGTTGACTGAAATTAACGGAACAACAAGTGCTAAACTCCAACGATTTGATGGCTACTGGGGCGAAAAGGCGAGAATTGAATCTGTGATTGCAGAGTATGTTCCAAATGGCTTTGCACGTGCTGCTGCTCTAAGAACAGGTACTGCAGACGTCGTTGAAGCCGTGCCAGTTTCACAAATCGCGACCATTGACTCGAGCCTGCTTTATGAAGTGGCAATGCCTCGTACCAACACGCTTTACCTGAACAACAAGTCGGGTGTATTTAGCGATATCAACCTACGTAAAGTTGCAGCAGCGGCTGTGGACCGTGAGCAAATCGTGAAGACTGTGTACGAAAATCACGCGGACATCGCACAAGGTCTTCTAGGTCCCGCTCTTGCTTGGGCCGCGCCGATTCGACCTGAAGGTCAGGCAGTAGACAAAACGCTAAAAGCTAACGGTGAGAGCATTGTTATCGGTACCTTTACTGACCGTGCCGAGCTTCCAGAAGTAGCTGCACTACTTAAACAGCAACTTGAAGCGGCTGGTTTTAAAGTTGAGCTGGATATCCGTGAATACGCTCAGATTGAAAACGATGCATTGTCTGGCAAGTTTGATGCGTTCATCCTTTCTCGTGCAACCGTTTTGGATTCTGGTGACCCAGTGGCTTACATGATGAGTGACTTTGGCTGTAAGGGTTCATTTAACCTTGGTCAGTTCTGCTCTCAAGAAGTAGACAAAGCATTGACTCACGCAGACCTGCAACCACTAGGTGCACTGCGTCAGCAAGCGATCATCGAAGCTGAGCAAAAAATACTTAATGACTTCGCAGCTATTCCACTGCTTCACGAACGTGTGATTCAAGGTGAGAGCGAACGTGTAAGCAATGTAGTTCGTGACCCAAGTGAGCGTCGCTTAGTTGATCAAACGACTCAAGTTAACGCGGCAACACAGGTTAACTAAATAAATGTTATCTGCTGAAACTCTGCGTCGAACCTTGTTTATCTTGACGCCTTGGCTATCAAGAATCGCTTCACTGATTGTGGTGGTGATTCTTGTTGGCTTGATGCCTGACATTGCCGGCATCGACCCAAGTCAATCCATCCTGCGAGCGAGGGCGGGGCAACAACACCTGCTTACGCCTGAAGCTTTAGCCGCAGTGCGAGCTGATTTACAGCTGGACCGTTCGGCAAGTGAGCGCCTAATCGACTGGGTTGGCAGTGCCTTCTCTGGAGATTTAGGTACATCATGGATAGATGGTTCTTCGGTTGCATTAGGCCTACAAAAAACAGCGGCTACGTCTCTGTTTTTGATGTCTAGCGCACTGGTGATGACTTTCGTACTGTGTGGTGCAGGCCTACTTGCTACCTTGCGCAGTTGGAAGAAGGGCAAATTAGGGCAGAGTTACAGCAGTTTAAGCACCGTATTAATATCCTTGCCAGAGTACGTGGTGGCTTCGGTATTAATACTGGTGTTCTCAATCTGGTTAGGTTGGCTACCACCTTATGGTTGGCAAGGCTGGCAAGACATCTGGCTACCGAGTTTAGCGCTCGCACTGCCTGCTAGCGGCCTGTTTAGTCGTTTACTCAGAGACAGTTTACAACGCGTTCTTAATGAACCTTGGGTGATCACTTGGCTCAGTGCTAATGTTCACTCCAACCAAATTATTCGCTTTGCGCTGAAAAGAGCGTTGAGCAGCTTAATCCCACAAATAGCGATGATCGTGATTGGTTTAACTGGTGGCGCAGTCGCGGTTGAGCTGATCTTTTCGATTCCCGGTATCGGACGCATGATTCTTGGTGCTGCTAAAGCGCAAGATCTACCAATGCTGCAAGGCGGCTTATTAGTATTGTTGCTGTTTTCGATTGCAGTAAGCAGCATCAGCCTGTTTGTTCAGCAATTGATTCTGGGCCATAGCCTGAAAAGCGGCAAGCTCATCAGCAGCCACTCTTCGTTTCGTTTTACCGAGAGCCGCGCCAAGCGTGTCACTGCTTTTGCGATCTTCTCATTCCTAATTGCTATCGTGATTTGGGCTGCATTCCGAGATCCATACACCAGTCAATTTGCACGTTTGGCATCACCGAGCTGGCAAGCACCTTTGGGGGCCGATGGCATTGGGCGAGACCTGTTAGCGAGAATCGGTTCTGGTATGGTCGCAACCTTCCAAGCGGGTATTTTGGCAACCTTCTTGAGCTTAGTGACCGGCATTATCATGGGCTTCAATACTCGCTTTAGCCAAGGCCTTATCGAGATCACTAAGGGTATTCCTTACATCATTGCTGGCCTGTTGGTTGCTGGCTTAACAGGGATGAATCCAAACAGCGCATTAATTGCGATTGTACTGGTGTCTTGGGCGCCATTAGCGGCGCACTGTTCTAGTTTAATCGTGGAAGCTAAGGCTCAGCCCTATACGCACCTCGCGCCATTGTGGGGCACCAGCAAGCTGAGAATCTTCCGCTTCTACTTGCTTCCTTATGTGTTACCGCCGCTACTAAGACATGCGTTGTTGAGGTTACCAGTCATCACTCTAAGCTTGACCTCACTGAGCTTCATCGGACTTGGGGCAAAACCACCAACACCGGAATGGGGTTTAATGATTGCAGAGAACTTGCCATATATTGAACGTGCACCACTAGCGGTAATGGGACCAATTATTGGGCTTATCCTGCTGGGTGCGGCTATCAACATGATGTTTGATGACTAAAGAGTCAGCAAGGGGCTTGAGTTTTCGGTTGGGTATTTATGTTGTAACCTTAGGCCTGCTTTTAGAACTGCTCGAAAGTTCAATAGACCCTATTAAAGTGTAAAGGATTCAACATGTATCTCGTTTTGTATTGCCACAATATTGGTATGACCGACTTTTCTTTCTTTGAGACGGAAGATTTCGACAAAGAAGAGGGTTATATCGTGCGAGGAAAATGGCCGAACGAAAAAGCGTTCCGTGATTACTTGAGCAAAGAGTTTGGTGATATGAGTGAGTTCCAAGTGATTGACCTAATCGCCAAAGGTGCAGAGGCAGAACACTACTCGCCAGAAGAGTTGATGCGCTTAGCTCTCTAACTGTAAGCTCAATAACATGTTTCAAATCGAACAAACAAATGGCAGCCTGATTGGGCTGCCATTTTTCGTTTTAAACTAGAGCACATTGCTCGCAGTAGGAGTGAAGCTACTGCGCCACTTCGTCCACTAAATACAAGATCGATTGATATGGAATACCACTGTGGTGTGATAAACCTATCTCACAGGTTCGGCTGTTACTGAAACCACGAGTGCAGTTGCTGGGTACTTGTTCTTTAAGTGGGTGTACTGCTGCTTCATTCAGTTCTGGTGTAGTGAAGCCTTTGTCACCCGCCCAGCCACAACATTGAATATGCTCTGGAACAATCACTTCTTCGGTACAGGCCTTCGCAAGGTTTAACATCGCCCCTTCTAAGCCCATTCGGCGGGAGCTACAAGTGACATGCAGCATCACGGTCTCTTTAAGTGGTTCAAGCGTCAGATGCTCTAGCAAGTATTGATTCACAAACCCTGTCGGCTCTAGTACTTCTAACGGCTTGGTGAACTGCTCAATACTGCGTTTGGCGCATGGACTGGTGTCCATTAATACTGGGTATTCACCCTGACGACTCGCTTGCCACAAGACTTCTTCGAGCTGTTGTGCTTTCGATTGAGCTAGATCGTTCATCCCTTTACTGTCGTAAGGCATACCACAACACTGGTCGTCTAATTTCTTAGGCAGGATGACTTCAAAACCAGCTTTGTTGAGCAGAGACATGGTTACTTCAGTAAGAGGACGTTGGTCGCCCGCATCACTCTGTTGCCCCATGGTTCGGCTGGCACATGAAGGAAGGTAAACCACTTTTTTAGTGTTATTCGACGTTGCGGCTGTCATTGGTGAAGCCGTGAGCGAGTGACTGTTGGACTGCGGCATCTCTGGCATCCAAATCGGTGTCGCGCCTTTGGTCACAGAGCGCAGGCCATTAGTTAGTTTGCCGACGGTGTTTGCACCCAAGACTTTACTCGCTACTTGGTTGGTCTTGAGGCCTGCTTTGGTCAGCTTCGTGGTGGTCGAGAAATGATCGGCTGTCCACTTAGCAATTGGTGTGAACTTCTCATACTTGGCAACACGAAGCTTCTTCACCAAGTCACCCGTATTAATGCCTACCGGACAACGCTCAGCACACAGGCCTGTTGCCGCGCAGGTATCAATACCCTGGTATTCGAAGGTTTTCTCTAGTTCACTGGCTTCTATCTCTTCACCTGCAGTTCGGCGGCGTTGCAGTTCTCGGTACAGCACGATGCGTTGGCGAGGTGATAAGGTGAGTGTACGAGACGGACAAACAGGCTCACAGAACCCACATTCAATACAGCGGTCGACAAGGTCGTCGGCAGCGGGCATTGGCTTTAAGTCTGTGATGTGGGAGTTTGGATTGTCGTTGATGATAACGCCAGGGTTGAGCAGTCTTTCTGGATCGAACAGCGCTTTGATCTGTTGCATCAAGGCGTAGCCATCTTTACCCCATTCCAATTCTACGTAAGGTGCCATGTTGCGGCCCGTGCCGTGTTCCGCTTTCAGAGAACCTTGATATTTCACGGCGACAAGCTCGGCAACGTCATCCATGAAACCACCATAACGGTCGATCTCTTCTTGGCTATCAAAACCTTGGGTAAACACAAAGTGCAGGTTGCCTTCTAGGGCGTGACCGAAAATAATTGCTTCACTGTAGTCGTATTTATCGAACAGCTCTTGCAGCTCTCGAATACCATTCGCTAGGTTTTCAACTGGGAAAGCAACATCTTCAATGATGACGGTCGTACCGACTTCACGCACTGCACCAACGGCTGGGAACATGCCTTTTCGAATGCCCCACAGGGTAGCGACAATCTTCGGATCGGACGTGAAAGGAACAGATTCAATAATCGTGTAATCAGCCAATGCATCCAAAATTGATTTACATTGTAAATCTAATTCCTGCTGGGAGCTGGCGTGTGATTCTACCAAAATAGCCGCTGCTTCTAAATCCAAGTTTGGCATAAACGCAGGCATACCCGGCTTATCCGCGACAGAACGCAGCGCTCTACCATCCATTAACTCAACAGCAGCAACCGGAGTTTTGGACAGTGTAGTTACGGCTTTACTTGCTTGCTCGATGTCGGCAAACACAAGCAGAGCTGAGGCTTTATTTGGGTGCTCAATCACCGTGTTGTAAGTGATCTCGGCGATGAAGCCTAGCGTGCCCTCTGAACCAATCATCAGGTGTTTGATGATTTCGATAGGGTCGTGGTAATCGACCAATGCATTGAGCGCGTAGCCCGTAGTGTTTTTAAGGCGATACTTGTGGCGGATTCTGTCGGCGAGTTCTTGATTCGAGCTGGTTTGACGATGCAATTCAGCAATACCATCAAACAGCGTTTTGTGTGACTGCTTGAATGATTCAACGCTAGTACTGTCTGCTGTATTGAGTAGGGTGCCATCGCTTAGGACGACTTTCATGCTTTCGACAGTGCGGTAGGAGTTTTGCGCGGTACCGCAGCACATGCCGCTGGCGTTGTTTGCGGCGATACCACCGATTTTACAGGTGTTGATTGAAGCTGGGTCGGGGCCGATTTTACGTTGAAATGGGGCAAGGTATTTGTTGGCATCGGCGCCAATCACACCGGGCTGAAGAATGATTTGATTGCCGTTATCGACGATCTCATGGCCACGCCAATCGTCGGTCAGAGTGATAAGTACAGAATCTGAAACCGCTTGTCCTGAAAGACTGGTACCTGCCGCGCGGAAGGTAAAATGAATGCCCAGTTCACGACAGCTTTGGATGGTGAATATTACTTCGTCTAGGTTTTTAAGCCTTAGAACCATTTTCGGCACCAAGCGATAAAAACTCGCGTCGGTGCCGTAAGCCAGTCGCTTTGCCTCTTGCGTGACAATGCGTTCCGTTTCTATTTTTTGAGCCAGTATCGCCTCAAGCTGCTGATAAGCCTTCGGGTCAATTACTCGCTCATGGGATGTGTTTGCTTCCATCTTTGCTTCCTTGTGCTTCTTATTTGGCACTGATTTGTTTTTTTGTTTTATTTTCCAGTGCTTAAACGGTGTCACAACGGCAGTGGAATTGCTGTGACACCGATTGAACTTCAGTCTAAGTAGACCAAAGCATTACAGTGAATCAACGGACTTAATCTAACCCCACCAAAGATTCACGAGTTAAGTCTTTGATTGTCTTTGCGCCAGTTAATGTCATGGCAACGCGCATCTCTTTGTCGTAAAGGTCGAGCAGGTTCTCAACGCCGGCTTGTCCTTGAGCTGCTAATGCGTATACGAAAGAGCGGCCAAGCAAGGTGCAGTCTGCGCCAAGTGCCATCATACGAACCACATCTAAGCCTGTGCGAATGCCAGAGTCGACCAGAATCTTGGTGTCGCCTTTAACTGCATCAGCAATTGAAGGCAGCGCTTTAGCACTAGATAGAACACCATCAAGCTGACGACCACCGTGATTTGAAACGACGATACCGTCTGCGCCAAATCTTACCGCGTCTTTTGCATCTTCTTCATCAAGAATGCCTTTGATGACCATAGGGCCGTCCCAGAAATCACGGATCCACTCTAGGTCTTTCCATGAAATCGACGGGTCGAAGTTATCACCCAACCAACCGATGTAGTCTTCCAGCTTGGTCGGAGAACCACGATAAGTAGAGATGTTGCCTAGGTCGTGTGGTTTACCCAGCAAGCCGACATCAACTGCCCAACTAGGATGACGCACAGATTGGAATACGCGGCGTACTGCTGCATTTGGTCCACTCATTCCGGAATGCATGTCACGGTAGCGTGCACCGGGTACGGGCATATCAACAGTGAAGACCAATGTGGTTACGCCTGCCGCTTTTGCACGCTCTAGTACGTTCTTCATGAAACCGCGATCTTTGAGCACGTAAAGCTGGAACCACATTGGACGCTCAATCTTAGGCGCGACTTCTTCAATCGGGCACACCGACACGGTCGACATGGTAAATGGGATGCCTTTGTTGTCTGCGGCTTTGGCGGCTTGTACTTCACCGCGTCGTGCATACATACCCGTTAAACCAACTGGCGCCAGTGCGATTGGCATCGCAAGCTTCTCGCCGAACAGCTCGGTTTCTAAGTTTAGATCCGACATGTCGTTGAGTACGCGCTGCTTTAGCGCAATCTCAGCAAGGTCAGCCGTGTTGCGGTGTAGGGTGTGCTCTCCGTAAGAACCACCATCAATGTAGTGGAAAAGAAACGGAGGTAATTTCGATTTTGCTGCGGCGCGGTAATCAGTCGATGCGGATATGATCATAATTTCAGTCCTAAATTCTTGGGATGTTGCTCTTCTTTGAGAGCTTGGTTTGGGCTGCTTTAATTCGGGAAAATGGCGTTAATACCCGTGGGTGTTGATGTGTTCTAGTGTCCATCCCGGAACTCATCAACTGTCTTATTAGACGGTGTTGCTGTCGGGGAATTGAGTATTAACGCCAAGTGCTTTGGTGACGACTTATGGCTTACATAAGTGCGTCTGTCATATTGAAACCGTAGATAACCACTAGACCGATGATGCCTGTCATCACCAAGTAGTAGAACGTTGGGATAACGGTTTTACGTAGTGTTGCACCTTCACGTCCTAGCAAGCCTACCGTTGCCGAAGCGGCTACTACGTTGTGAATTGCAATCATGTTACCAGCTGCTGCACCAACAGCTTGTAGGGCAACGACGACTGCACTTGAGATAGTCAGAGTTTGCGCTACTTCGAATTGGAACTGGCTGAACATCATGTTTGATACTGTGTTTGAACCCGCAATGAAGGCACCTAGAGCACCCACTGTCGCACTCAACGCAGGGAAAGCAGAGCCCACAAGGTCAGCGGCGAAGTTTGCTGTTGTTACCGGCATACTCGCGAGGTCAGCTGCATTGACGCCAGAGTTGATGAAGATACGAACCATAGGGATGGTGAACACCAGTACAAAACCAGCACCGATTAGTGTTTTGCTTGATTCACCGAACGCTTTTGCCAGTGGCGCTGCGCTGCGGCCTTGAATCAGAACAGCAACCAATGCCACGAATACTAAGATACCGCCCGGTAGGTAAAGAGGTTGAATCGCAGTGCTCACACCGGTTTCCCCAAGGATGTTGCTGAACGATAGGCTAACGCTCTTCAAGAGACCTTTAAACTCAGGGCTCACGCGGCTCGCAACCAAAGTCACAGCCAGCAGCACGTATGGTGCCCATGCCATCGCCATGCTCATCTTCTTATGGCCTTGATTGTTGTCATCAAGGTCAATTTTCAGAGAACCTAACCATTCAGCAGGCCATTTGTCTTCGCTCTCAAAGTCCCATTTTGATTTCGGTACTAGGAAGCCACGTTTTGCTGCTGTAACGACAATTGCTAGGCCAACCAGACCGCCAATTAGAGATGGGAACTCAGCGCCTAGGAAGACACCGGTTAGTGCGTAAGGGATAGTGAAAGCTGCACCAGCAAACAGTGCGAACGGTAGAATGTCTAAGCCTTCTGTCCAGCTTTTGTTCTTACCGAAGAAACGAGTCAGCATCATCGCCATCAACACTGGCATCATCACACCCACAGAGGCGTGAATCAGCGCCACACTTGAGGTGATTTGTTGTAGGTAAGCGTCCCAAGTAGAACCATGAGCAATCAGGCTTTCACCGATGTTGTGTGTGTCCAAGCCTTTGTTCACACCAACGATTATAGGTGTACCCACCGCGCCGAATGATACTGGTGTCGATTGGATCATCATGCCCATCAATACCGCAGCAAGCGCAGGGAAGCCGATAGCAACCAGTAGCGGCGCTGCAATAGCTGCGGGAGTACCGAAGCCAGATGCGCCCTCAATGAAGGAACCAAAACACCAAGCGATGATGATCGCCTGAACACGACGGTCAGCGGATATGTCCGTGAAGCCGTTGCGGATGGTGATGATAGCTCCGGTGTGTTTCAAAGTGTTTAATAAGAAGATGGCGCCGAACACAATCCAGAGAACCGACACGGTAATACCGAAACCTTGGAACACAGAGGCCAACACGCGAGTGCCAGACATATCCCAAGCAAATAGGGCAATAGCAACGGTTAATGCAAATGCCACTGGCATCGCTTTTTTCGCAGGCCAGTTCAGGCCGACCAGCAGAATCGCTGCAACAACTATTGGTGAAAAGGCCAATAGAGCTAGTAGAGTTTCACTCATGGGTACTTCCTCGTACTGTTTTCAAACGTTCATGTTTGAAGTAGATAACACGTTATGGGTTGTCATTTTTTGACTCGCTATTGGCCTCTAAACGGGAACCATTTGGGTGCGAATCTTGTAATTGGAATGACTCTTTTGTAATTGTTTTGTTAATTTGGCGTGAATTTACCCCTTTATTTTTTATTGATATAGGGAAATAATGAAAATAATTAATTCCAAAATTGGCATAATCAGATGCGAGCAGACGATTTGATCCTGTTTTCACAGGTAGTAGAACTGGGCAGTTTCAGTAAGGTGGCAGAGCAAAATAACCTTACAAATTCGGTAGTTAGTAAAAGAATTGCACGCCTAGAGGAAGAAATTGGCGTGCAATTATTATATCGAACGACGCGTAAATTGACCCTGACTGAGGCGGGTAAGGCAATTTTGCACGGAGCCAAAAATGTGAAGCAGGCGGCTCAAGAGGCTATGGACGCAGTTTCAGGCTTTGGTGAAAATGTCAGCGGTCATATCAAAATGTCAGTGCCTACTATCTCTGGAGATTTGATTCTGGCAGACGCCGTTGCCGAGTTTTGTAATATGCATCCAGGTTTAACGGTCGATATGTCACTGGACAATCGCTTTGTTGACTTAGTAGAAGATGGTTTGGACTTGGTGATTCGTACCGGTTACCTAGAAGACTCCAGCTTGATTGCACGACATATATTGGACTCACAATGGGTGGTGTGTGCCTCGCCTTCGTATATCGCCAAGAACGGTAAACCGATGCAGCCCAAGGACTTAGTTGAGCACAACTGCTTGCAATACGCTTATCAAACCACTGGAGCGAGTGAGTGGCAGTTTCTGCACAGTAAAGACGGTTGTACCGACAACGACAAATATATCGTGCGTGTCTCGGGCTCTTTCTCGACGGACAACGCGACCGCGTTAAGAAAAGCCGCCTTGGGCGGACATGGTGTGGCGTATGTGCCGCGCTGTCTGGTTTATCATGATATTCGCAATGGTCAGCTGGTGGACATATTCCCTGACTTGGTGGGCAAGAAGTTGGGTATTTATGCGGTTTACCCTTTTACTCGCCAGCCGCCCAACAAGATTAAGTTACTGATTGAACACATAAGAACGCGTTACCTGACGATTTCTCACTATTTTTAATAAGGATCACGATGAGCTATTTAAAAGAGTATCAATATCCAATCACCAATAAACAGATTGTCAGCGATGACTACTTTGGTCAGATAATCGAAGACCCTTATCGCTGGTTAGAAGACGACATAAGTGATGAAACCGCGCAGTGGGTAGCGAGCCAAAATGCAGTCACGTTTGATTACCTTGCTCAAATTCCCTACCGCGCAGAACTGCGAGAACGTTTAGCAAAAGCGCAAGACTACAAAAAGAGCTCACAGCCGTTTGTCCGAGGCGATTACACCTACTTCTATAAGAATGATGGCTTGCAAAACCACAGCATTCTCTATCGTCAGAAAGAGGGGCAGCCTACCGAAATATTCTTAGACCCGAACACCTTCTCGGAAGATGGCACCACATCTCTGGGCTCAGTGTCATTTTCGAAAGACTATAGCTTAGTGGCGTACAGTATTTCTGAGGGCGGCAGTGATTGGCGTAAGATCTTCGTGATTGACACCGAGACTAAGCAGCAGCTCGAAACGGAAATCAACGACGCTAAATTTACCGGAATCTCTTGGTTAGGCAATCGCGGTTTTTACTACTCCAGTTACGATAAGCCCGATGGTAGCGAACTTTCTGCTCGCACTGAACAGCACAAGCTGTACTTCCATGAATTAGGTACAGAGCAAGCCAATGACAAGGTGATCTTTGGCGAAAACAACGATGAGCAACACCGCTATGTGTCTGGCTACACTACCGAAGATGATCGCTACTTAATTATTCTTGGGAAAGAGTCCACGTCTGGTAACAGACTGTTTTATATGGATTTAAACTCACAAGAACAATCGTTGAACACGCTGATTGATCATGTGGATAGCGACACGTATCTCATCGATAACCAAGATGAGACCTTCATTCTGTACACCAATCTCGATGCACCGAACGGTAAGGTAGTGAGCTTTGACACACGTACTGAGCAGTGGCGAGATATCATCTCAGAAAAGCCACAGCCGTTAGATATCAGTACAGGTGGAGGGTACTTGTTCGCGCACTACATGGTGGACGTGGTATCCAAAATTGATCAGCTTGATTACCAAGGTAACCTAGTTCGAGAGCTCCACATGCCAGGATTAGGAACGGCCAGCGGCTTGGGTGGGAAAACAGAACAAACGCAGCTTTATTACACCTTTACCAACTATGTTACGCCGCCGACTATTTTCTCGTTTGATGTTGAATCTGGCAACTCGGAAATCTATCAGCACTCTGAGTCTCCGTTTGAGTCGGACAAATTTGAATCTAAGCAGATCTTCTATACCTCGAAAGATGGCACTCAGGTTCCGATGCTTATCTCTTATAAGAAGGGAATAAAACTGGACGGCAATAACCCAACCATGCTGTACGCCTATGGTGGCTTTAATGTCAGCCTAACCCCGTCTTTCTCGGGAACGGTGGGCAGTTGGTTGGAGTTGGGTGGCGTATACGCAGTTCCCAATCTGAGAGGTGGCGGTGAGTATGGCAAGGCGTGGCACAAAGCGGGTACTCAGCAGCAGAAACAGAATGTCTTTGATGACTTTATCGCTGCAGCAGAATTCCTAATCTCAGAAAACTACACCAGTAGCGACAAGTTAGCGATTCGCGGTGGCTCTAATGGTGGTCTGCTGGTGGGTGCCTGTATGACTCAAAGGCCGGAGTTATTCCAAGTGGCTTTGCCAGCTGTTGGAGTATTAGACATGCTGCGTTACCACACATTCACGTCTGGCGAAGGCTGGGCGTATGACTACGGTACCTCCGCACAAAGTAAAGAGATGTTCGAATACCTGCTTGGTTATTCGCCAGTTCACAATGTGCTACGTGGCGTCGACTATCCAGCAACACTGGTTACGACCGCTGATCATGACGACCGTGTGGTGCCTGCTCACTCTTATAAGTTCATTGCTGAGCTACAAGATAAGCATGACGGCGGTGCGCCTGTCATGATTCGTATTGATGTTAATGCGGGGCACGGTGCTGGAATGCCATTGAGTAAAGCTATCGATCTTACTGCAGATATTTATGCATTTACGCTATTCAACATGGGTGTTGAGTCTCTTGATACGCCGTAGAGATGTCTTGAATCAATTAAAATAGATATTTGACCATAACTAAAAAGCCTCAAAATTGATGATAGATTTTGAGGCTTTTCATATATATGAAAATCCGTCAAAACTGCACCGTATTTCCCTCATTTTCATACACTGTTTTCCGTGATAGACCCCGCCATTATTGATGAAATGAAAGCGATTTCAAGCTGATATTTCACGCACTTTTTATTCTAAGTTTCTGATATTAAATTAATAGTTTTGGGTATGGTTTTTCTAAAAGTTTCATGGCTCTTGACCTAATTTATCAGTGTGAACAGCGACCAACTTTTCAACGCTTTCATTGCTTAATATTTCCCTGTTCGATGAAAACTCAAAAAAATAATAGGGAATTACAATGCAAAAATTTAAGCTTTTGCCAATAACGGTCGCAGTGGCGGCTTCGCTTGCTTCAATCTCTTCTTTTGCTGCAGAAACGGATCTTGCCGCTCTGGAACAACGAATCCAAGAGCTGGAATCTCAAGTTGGTGATATCAAGTATGTTGATGATCAACAACAAGCGGTTCTGACTGCAGAAACCAATGTACCAGACGGTATCGTCTTCTCTGGTTATGCTCGTTACGGCGCTCACTACAAAAGTGGTGATGAGCGTTACGTAGACATCGGTACAACAGGTCGCTCTGTTGGTCGTTTAGGTAACGAAGCCAACGGCGGTGAAGTTCAGTTAGCTAAGCTTTTCCAGGCAGACAACGGCGCTATCTGGGACATCGTATTCATGGCTGACCACTGGGAAGCTGACGCATGGGCTGATGACGGCGGCCTAAGCATGAAAAAAATGTATGCTGGTGTAACCAACGTCTTTGAAAGTCAGCCTGAGCTTTACATGTGGGCTGGTCGTGACTTCCATCAACGTCCGCAACAAGGTTTGAACGATTACTTCTGGATGACACACGATGGTCAAGGTGCTGGTTTTAACAACTTAGACTTTGGTGGTGCCAAGCTAGACATGGGCTTTGTAGGCCAAGTGAAAGGCGGCCTTGTAAATGACAATGGTCGATACGCTGTGACTGCAAAACTGCATAGCATCAACGCTGGTATCGGTAACCTAGATCTTTACGCAAACTACGGTTTTGCTTCTGATGAAGCTGATACTTCTACTACGACTGAGTATGTATATAATCCTCTTACAGACAAAATGGAACCAGTGGTAACACCGGGTCAAAAAGTCAGTGATGAAACAGCATACTTAATCGGTGCGACTTTAGGTCTAGGCGAGTCTAACAAGTTAGTTATGAAGTATGGTGATGGTGCAGACTCATCTGTATTTGAGCTGAAAGGTGATTACCAAACCTTCTACGCAAGTTTGGAAGGTAGCTACGCAGCATCTGAGCAATTCATCATTGATTACTTAGTGTCGTACAAAGACAACTCTGGTTCTGATCTAGACCGCGAGAACACGGAATACGCTGGTATCGTTCGTCCACAATACCAATGGAATGATGCTCACTCTACATGGTTAGAAGCGGGCTACGGCATGGTTGATTACGATGACGACGGTGAAGAGAACGCATGGAAAGTAACGCTTTCTCAAAACGTTTCTCTAGGTGGTTTACCTTGGAGCCGTCCAATGCTTCGTTTCTACACAACAGTGGGTGATGTAGAAACTAAAGGCAACACTGTGAAGACAACGAATGTAGATACATTGTCGTTCGGTGCAATGTTTGAAGCTTGGTGGTAATCACTGATATAGAAACAGCGGCTCTTTGAATCCGGCATATTTTCAAAGAGCCATGCTTTCGAATATCCATGCGTTTCAATAGTACGTAAATACTGTCCATTTTAGCCCTAAAGGCAGATTGATTAGGGCACGTTATATAACTCCATTCTTGGGCACATTCTTTGTGCCCTTTTTTTCGCTACTAGATCAAGGATCCACTATGAGACTTTCTTCCATCGTGTCTCGAGTTTACTTAGGTTTCTTCGTGCTGATTGTGAGCATGCTAGGTTCCGCATGGCTAAGTATCAGTAGCAATAAAGATATTACTACTCGAATTGAAAACATCACCCAGCAAGCTACGCCACTTATGCTTCAATCTTCCACCTTGACCATTCGGTTTCTGGACATTAATCGCAGCATCACGCCGTATTTATCCGCCAATTACATAGATGAACTCGAACCACTGAAACTGACCGTATTGAATAACATTGAGCAATATCAGCAGCAATTGAATTGGTTCGAAGGCAAGGGCTCAGTTGGTTCACAAATGGAAGCCATGCTTAACAACATCACTCAAACCGGCGTGTCGACTATCGATAAGATAGAGCGAGTATTGGAACTTTACGTTGAGTATTTGGATAGCAAAGATCTCGGCTCGATGGGGCAAGCGCAATTTCAATCTGTGGTGGGGCAGCTTAATAATACCTTGGTGAATCAACTCGCGAGTGCGGATTCAGAGCAGACTCAAAAAGCGGTCGAAGCTCTGTTGGTGCAACTAAGCCTGATTGCGGCAGAGGCTAATGAGGCATTCTCATTACAAACGTCATCAGAAGTTCGCGGGGTAGAGCGACGCCTACAAAGTCGCAAAGAGCGATTCGAACAAGCGGTAACCGACTTAGATAATCTGGACTCATCTTTACTACGTCGCAGTCAACAGTCTTTATCACTGCTCGCTTCACACGCATTTTCATCTAGCGGCTCGGTATCTACTCATAAAGCAACCGTGAAACTTGATGAATCTATTTCTCTCCAAAATCAGGAAATTGAACAGCTGATTGATGCGCAGCTGAGTCACTTTGATGAGCTTTCTCTATACGCAGAAGATACCGCAACACGCCTGTATCACGAATCGATGGACTCTTCACAGCAAGCCCTTGTGATGCAGGGGGTTATTGCACTTGCTTCCGTACTTATTGCTCTGCTGATCGGGTTGAATATCGCCAAAGGAATCCGTAAACCAAGCAAGTTGTTGCAAAGTGCACTAGACCAAGTTGCCAATAAAGACTTGAGCACGATGGTGCAATATCAAGCCAATAATGAGTTCGGCTCAGTGAGCGACAAGGTCAACTTAGTGATCAGTCATCTGACTGAAATGATTGAGAACATGCGCCAATCGTCAACGCGCTTAAAAGAAGCATCTTTGGAGAACCAAAGTACTAGCCGCTCTTTGAGTGAGGCTATGCAAGACCAAACCAATCAGACCGTGATGGTAGCAACGGCCATGGAGCAAATCGAGTGTTCGGTGACAGAAATAACTCAAGCAGCTAACCAAACGTTAACTCTGGTGACCGAAGCGGTGTCGAGTTCTAATTATGGTCAGCAGACGATGGACAAAAGCGTCGAGTTGATGAGTAGCTTGGAACGCAAATTAGCAGAATCAACAACGACCATCGGCCAGCTTGAAAGTGATAGTGCCAGTATTGGCTCGATTCTGGACGTGATCTCTGGGATATCTGAGCAAACCAATTTGTTGGCATTGAATGCGGCTATCGAAGCGGCGCGAGCGGGTGAACAGGGGCGAGGCTTTTCTGTAGTTGCCGATGAAGTTCGCGTGTTAGCAGCCAAAACCAATGCCTCGACGCAAGAGATACACAACAAGATTGAACAGTTGCAAACCAGTTCTAAGCTTGCGGTTGAGCAAATCAACCAATGCGTAGCGGGGATGGTTCAATGTGTTGAACAAACCGGTGAGGTGAATGGCTCAATATCAAAGGTGTCCACTCTGTTAAACGAGGTAGAGCAAAGAAGTCACCAGATTGCGACAGCGACTACCGAGCATCAAGTGGTCGCCTCTCAAGTCACACAAAACATCAGCCTGATACACACCTTGGCAGAAGACAACTCTCAACGATCTCAGGTTCTGTTTTCTCATGGGCAGCAGCTTGAAACCATGTCGCAGCAGCAATTCTCACTAACTCAAGAGTTTAAGCTTGCGGAACAACCTGCCTGCGATCGTTAGCGTCCTTTGGTCTTCTCACATCATTTCACGCCCAGCTTTTGCTGGGCGTTGTTCTTTTAGTTTCGAGCTGCTTTTTGATCTGAACGGTAATTAACCAAATGTCATCCTGATAATATTAACAATAATCTCATGAAACAGTTTCATGGCATCAAGCCAATCTGTAAGCGCTTTCAAGATTTCCAAATCCTGCCTTTTTACCTCCAAGTTTAGTGTGATGACACTCACTTCAAGGAATACGTAATTTCTTAATAATCGTTTTGTAAGCGGTTACAAGCTAATGAAGTATCGAGGTTCGAGTGGCAACAATTAAACACGTATCAGAGCATGCAGGTGTGTCTCAAGCGACAGTGTCTAGAGTGATTAACGGCACCAGTAGAGTGAGCCACGACAAGAAGCTAAAGGTTGAAAAGGCGATCAAAGAGTTGGGTTATCGCCCAAACTCTATCGCTCAGGCTTTGGCTTCAAGTCGTACTGGCAGTGTGGGTGTTGTTGTTCCTGAACTGGGTGGCTCTTTCTACTCAGGCATTTTGCACTGCATAGAAGAAAACCTACGCCGCTTTGGTTACCACGCTGTTGTTACTGCGGGGTCTAATACTGAACAAGGGCAGCGCGAGTCGGTGGAGTTTCTGTTGGGGCGTCGTGTCGATGCTTTGATTCTTCATACTCAACTGCTCAGTGATGATTATTTGATTGAATTGGAAGAACAGGGGACCCCTGTGGTTTTAATTAACCGCTTCATCCCAGAAATGGCGATGAGTTGTATTGATATTGATAACGAAGTCGGGGGGCTACTCGCTACTCAATATCTTTTACAAAAGGGGCATAAAGATATCGCGTGTATTACCGGGCCTTTAGATAAAGCAGACGCTAGGGGGCGTTTGCAGGGGTATCGCAAGGCTTTGGAAGAAGCGGGTGTGCCATACGATGAAGCCTTAGTCTCTGAGGCGGGTTTTACCGAAGAGACTGGCATCAGTGCCATGAGAAAGCTCATCAACCGTAAGTGTCACTTCACTGCAGTGTTCGCTTCAAACGATCACATGGCATTTGGCGCATTCGAAGTTCTGCATAAAGAGGGGTTGTCGGTACCAAAAGACATCTCTCTTGTGGGCTTCGATAACACCATCTTCGCGCGTTATCTGACCCCTAGTTTGACCACTATTAATTTCCCTATTGAAGAGATGAGCATTGAAGCGGTTCAGCTCACTCTGCAAAAGCTAAAGAAAATTAAACATGACGTGAACTTTAAATTGCTGCCGACGTTGGTCACTAGAAACTCGGTATCGGATTTACTCGTTACCCTATAAAAAATATTAAGGATAGAACATGAAATTTAAGACCTTAGCGCTTTCATGCGCGGTTGCTTTAGGACTAGGTGCAACAGCTGTTAATGCTGCTGACAAAGAGATTCGTTTCGACGGCTTCCCAGATTTCGATAGCAGCCTGAAGGTATTACTGCCTGATTTCGAAAAGAAAACTGGGATCAAAGTGGATTACCTTATGAACAACCACGGTGACCACCACACGAAACTGACCACTAACTTAGCAACGGGTTCTGGCGCGGGTGATGTGATTGTTGTGGACGTTGAGAAAATTGGTCCATTCGTAAGTTCTGGTGGCCTAGTAAACCTGTCTGAAAACTACGGTGCTGATAAGTACCAAGAGCGATTCGCTCCATATGCATGGGCGCAAGGTAAAGGTGCTGATGGCGACATGTACGGTATTCCTGTCGACCTTGGTCCTGGTGTTATGTACTACCGTACCGACGTGTTTGAAAAAGCGGGCATCAATGTAGAAGACGCAATCAAAGACTGGGATTCATACATCGCAGCGGGTGAGAAGCTGAAAGAGCAAAACGTACAGCTTATCGCTTCAGCAGCCGACGTAGCACAAGCAATCATCTTTACTACAGTTCCTGAAGGCGAAGGTCTTTACTTCGATAAAGATGGCAACCCAGTTGTGACATCAGAGCGCTTTGTTCACGCGTTTGAAGTAGCAAAAGAGATTCGTGACAAAGGCTTAGATGGCCGCATTCTGGCTTGGTCTAACGAATGGTACGAAGGCTTCCGCAACGGCACATTTGCAACTCAACTTTCTGGCGCTTGGCTACTTGGTCACCTAAACAACTGGATCGCACCTGAAACCAAAGGTAAGTGGGCAGTAGAAAACCTTCCTGATGGTATCTACGGCAGCTGGGGTGGTTCATTCCTATCTATCCCAACGCAATCTGAAAACCCAGATGAAGCATGGGCGCTTATCGAGTACATGACGACTGACCGTGAAGTTCAACTTAAGCACTTCGAAACGATTGCAGCTTTCCCTGCGAACGTAACGACGTATGACGATGAGTTGTTCCAAGAAGAGATGGAGTTCCTAGGTGGGCAGAAAGCACGTCTTCTATTTGCAGAAGTGGCACAGAACATCAAGCCAGTATCTCCAGCTCAAGGCGACCACGTAGCACGTTCTATTATTTTAGAGAACGCATTGATGGAAGTGCTTGATGAAGGCAAGGACATCGAAACTGCACTTAAAGAGGCAGAGCGCCTAATTAAGCGTCGTACGCGTAATCTTTAATTTGGTTTTACTTTAAGTAAGTGAGGAAGCGTGGATAACGCGCTTCCTTTTTTAAGAGGTCGTTACTATGAATCATACAGCGAGCACAACGATAGAACCTTCGGAGCAAAGCCTTTTTTCTCGTCTGAATTTGAAAGCGCTTACACCGTATGGATTCCTTCTGCCGTTTCTGATCATTTTTTCTGTATTTGGGATCTTCCCGCTGTTGTTCTCTGTTTACCTGTCGTTCCACGAATGGAACCCAGTACAGGGCATGGATGCAATGGAGTTCGTTGGTTTTGAGAACTATCACATTGCCTTGACTGACCCATGGCTATGGCGTTCATTAAAGAATACATTGTGGCTAGCAATCACATCGGGCGTTGCTCAGCACTTAGTCGCTATTCCAGTGGCTTACATGTTGGTTTCAATGGGTGACCGTATGCGTCACTGGCTAACATCGGCGTACTTCCTACCGTTCATCACATCAACGGTCGCAGCGTCACTGATTTTCTTCAATATGTATTCTCCTAACTCAGGAATCATTAACCAGACACTAATGGCACTGGCTGATAGCACACTGTTTGGTTGGGCATTTGCTTGGGTTAACGATTTTCAACCAATCCGCTGGTTAGACGATGCCACTATGGTGAAGCCGTCTATCGCGATCATGGTTTTCTGGAAATACACAGGTTTTAACATCGTCCTTTACACCACTGGTTTAATGACGATTCCTAAAGACATTTTAGAAGCTGCACGTATGGATGGTGCCAATGCCTTCCGCCGCTTCTGGAACATCTCACTACCAATGATTCGTCCATTCATCTTCTTTGCAATCACCATGACCATCATCGGTAACCTGCAAATGTTTGAAGAACCGTTCGTTCTAACGCGTGGTACAGGTGGTACGGGTCAATCTGGTTTAACTATCTCTATGTACCTCTACAAAGTGGGTTGGGAATGGTTAGAAATGGGCACAGCGTCAGCAATTTCATGGCTTCTGTTTGCACTGATCGCGTCTTGTACTTTGGTTCAATTTTTATTCTTCGGTAAGAAAGGCTTAGGGGAACATTAAGATGTCGACATCAATTAAGACAAATACCTCACCACTAAGTGGCCTAATGCCAAGCGAACGCACCATGTACATCATGACTAAGATCTTGATGGTCATGCTCGGCATATTACTGATTGTTTCCGCAATCATTACGGTGTTCCCATTTGTGTGGTCTGCACTGCTTTCAACACGTGACCGTTCGGAGATCTTCGGCTCGGGCATCAGCTTTGCGATTGGCGATAGCCTAATGGTGAACTACGCAAAACTGCTGGAAATCATGCCGTTTTGGAAAGCGATGTTTAACTCGATTTACGTGGCTTTCTTAGGCACAACCATCTCGCTGCTGTTTTGTAGCATGGGTGGTTACGCGTTTGCTGTGTTTAAGTTCCGCGGTAAGAACGTGTTGTTCGGCATGCTGGTAGGCTCAATGGCGATTCCGCCAGTGCTTAGCTTGATCCCTTACTTCATGATCGTGAAATTCTTAGGCTTGCTGGATAACCACATGGCGGTATGGCTACCGTTCACAACCACGCCATTTGGTATATTCTTGATGCGTCAGCACGTGATTGCATCTATTCCTAAAGAGCTATTAGAAGCGGCGAAGTTAGATGGCGCAGGTGAATTCAGAACGTACTGGAGTGTGGTACTGCCACTGATGAAACCGGCATTAGCAACACTCGCTATCGTGCAGTTCGTCTTCTTCTGGAACATGTTTATGCAGCCTCTTGTGGTGCTGAACAACCCTGACAATTACGTCATCACACAAGCACTACGAAGTGTTCAAGGTATTCCGAATACGCCATGGGGCGCGGTAATGCTAGGTACCACAATTTCTATTTTACCACTCGTGATTACATACCTGTTCGCATCGAAACAGATGATCAGTGGTTTAACGTCCGGCGCAGTTAAAGGTTAGGTTTAAGGGTTATAACAATGAATAAATTTCAACTTCCAAGTGATTCAAAGTTACGCAGTAAGGAATTTGTATTCGGTGTCGCGACATCTTCATACCAAATTGAAGGCGGCGTTGAAGAGGGTGGTCGCACACCGTCTATCTGGGACACGTTTTGTAAGACACCAGGTAAGGTAGATAACGGCGACAGTGGTGATGTGGCGTGCGACCACTACCACTTGTGGCAACAAGATATCGAGATGATTCAAGGCTTAGGTGTTGATGCTTACCGCTTGTCAATTGCATGGCCACGTATCTTGCCGCAAGACGGTGTGGTGAATCAGCAAGGTCTAGAGTTTTACGAGCAGATCATCGATGAATGTCATGCTCGTGGAATGAAGGTGTTCGTGACACTTTATCACTGGGATCTACCGCAATACCTAGAAGACAAAGGCGGTTGGTTAAACCGTGAGACGTCTTACAAGTTTGCAGAATATGCAGAAGTGGTGAGTAACTACTTCGGCAATAAAATTGATGTTTACACCACATTGAACGAACCGTTTGTATCTGCGTTCTTAGGCTACCGTTGGGGCGAGCATGCACCGGGCATCAAGGGTGAAAAAGAAGGCTTCTTAGCCTCTCACCACTTAATGCTAGGTCATGGTTTGGCGATGCCGATTCTTCGCAAGAATGCACCTCATGCTAAGCATGGTGTGGTATTTAACGCGACTCCGGCTTACCCATTAACACCGCAAGATCAAGGCGCTGCAGACTACTGTGAAGCAGAGAACTACCACTGGTTCATCGACCCTGTACTGAAAGGTGAATACCCACAGCCAGTAGTCGACCGTCAAGCGATGAACATGCCGATGATTTTAGAAGGCGATCTAGACATCATCAGTGCACCGGTTGATTACATCGGTATCAACTACTACACACGCAATGTCGCTCGCTTCAATGAAAATGGCGACATTGAATCAGTAAAACAGACTGACGCAGAACACACTTACATCGGTTGGGAAATCAACCCACAAGGTTTAACCGATTTATTGGTAAGACTGGATGCTCGTTACGAAAACATGCCGCCTATCTACATTACTGAGAATGGCGCCGCAGGGAACGACGAGCGTGTTAACGGACAAGTGATGGATGACCAACGTGTTCGTTACTTCCAAGGCCACATCGAAGCGGTGCACAACGCCGTTGAAGCGGGTGTGAAAGTTGATGGCTACTTTGCGTGGAGTCTAATGGATAACTTTGAATGGGCATTCGGCTACTGCCAACGCTTTGGCATCGTCCATGTTGATTACACCACCCAAGAAAGAACACTGAAACAGAGCGCAATTGCGTACCGAAACATGCTTCAAGAGCGCGCTGAGGAGAACAGATAATGGCTAAAGTAGAATTCAAAAACATCAAGAAATCATTCGGTGATGTTGAAGTGGTTAAAGAGTTTGATTTTACGGTTGAAGACGGTGAGTTCGTGGTTTTCCTTGGCCCATCTGGCTGTGGTAAGTCGACCACACTTCGTATGCTAGCAGGCCTAGAAAGCATCAGCTCTGGTGACATCGTGGTCGGTGGCAAAGTGATGAACAAGGTCGATGCTAAAGACCGCGACTTAGCAATGGTATTCCAAAGCTACGCACTGTACCCACACATGACGGTTTACGAGAACATCGCTTTCGCTCTGAAACTGAAGGGCATGCCAAAGGCAGAGATTGACGTAGAAGTACGCAAAGCTGCAAAAATGCTAGAGCTTGACCCGTTACTAAACCGTAAGCCAAAAGAACTTTCTGGTGGTCAGCGTCAGCGTGTAGCTATGGGCCGCGCGATGGTTCGTACTCCGAAAGTGTTCCTGTTTGATGAGCCGCTATCTAACCTCGATGCCAAACTTCGTGGCGTGATGCGTGAAGAGATCAAACACCTACACCGCGAGCTGAAAACGACCACGATCTACGTTACACACGACCAGATCGAAGCGATGACGCTAGCAGACCGCATCGTGATTCTGAAAGACGGTTATGTTGCTCAAGTGGGCACACCAACTGAGGTGTTCCAACGCCCAGCTAACAAGTTTGTCGCGCAATTCATTGGTAACCCGTCAATGAACATGTTGGAAGCTAAGCTGATTGAAAAAGAAGGCGAATACTTCGTTGAACTTGGCGATGTTCATATCCCACTGCCAGAGCGTTTTAAGTCTCTGGCGTCTAAAAACCTAGCGCTTCACTTTGGTGTTCGTCCAACAGACATCCACCTGCGTGCTGAGCAAGTGGACCACGACCGTGTGCTGCCATTCCCTGTGAAAATCAAAGACAAGGAACTACTCGGTGCGAGCATTCTTCTGAAAACAGAAATCGGTGGTCAACCGCTGATGGTTGAGACCCAAGCTGCTGAAGTGGATGTGAAAGAACTGACACTTTACTTGGATTTGGATGCTTTCCACCTGTTTGACGCACTGAGCGAGAACTCGCTAGCGAGCTAGTCAATTTAAGTCAGCCAACGAGCTGATACCACTCTACTTACGACAAATTGTTTTGGCTCCTCCTGATTTGGGAGGGGCTAGGGATAGTGATGATGAAATTCGGATATTTTGACGATAAAAACAAAGAATACGTAGCAACCACGCCATGTACACCGATCAAATGGTGTAATTATGTTGGCACATTAGATTTCGGTGGCATTGTTGATAGCAACGGCGGTGTGTTGTTGTGTAAAGGTGACCCGGCACTGAACCGTATTACCAAGTACATTGCTCAGCTGCCAAACTCAGATTTCAAAGGCTCGACTATGTACCTCAAGGTGCGTGATGAAGCGGGCAATGTAGAAATTTTTTCGCCTTTCTACACACCAACATTGAAGCCGCTTGATAAGTTTGAAAACCACACAGGTTTGTCTTACACCACCATCATTGCAGAAGCGTTTGGTGTGCGTTGTGAAGCGACGTTCTTCGTGCCAAAAGCAGACCAAGTACTGCTGCAAGACATCAAGGTCACCAACATTTCAGACAAAGCGCTGCACGTTGATGTTGTGCCGGTATACGAATTCACTCACTTCGATGCACTTAAACAACTATTGAATGCGGATTGGGTTCCACAAACCATGACACTGAAAGCACACCAGCAAGAGTCGGGTCACACCGTGCTTGAGCAGTATGCCTTCATAAAGCGTGACTATGCAGTAAACCTGATGACAGCGGATCGCCCTGCGACGTCTTTTGACGGTGATCGCCAGTCATTCCTTGGTCAGTTTGGTTACGGTACATGGGCTGCACCACAAGCGTTAGAAAACGACGAACTTGGCAATACCGAGTGTCTGCGTGGTGACAACATCGGTGCGCTGAACCTGCGTTTAGGTTGGTTATCTCCAGAGCAGACGGAACGTACGGTTGTACAAATTGCACAAGAAGAGAGCCTAGAAGTCGCGCAACCTTTACTGGCTAAATACCGTGACCACCAAGTGGTTGATTCGGCATTCGCTGAACTGGCTGAGCATTGGGATTCTTACCTACAAGCGGTTCAGGTTGAAACGCCAGATCCAGCTATGAACTCGATGCTTAACGTACACAACCCACGTCAATGCCACACGACCAAAAACTGGTCTCGTTACCTGTCTCTGTATCAGCTTGGCTATGGCGCACGTGGTATCGGTTTCCGTGATTCTTCACAAGATACATTGGGCGTTATTACTCATATGCCAGAAGAGGCGCGTGAGTTCATTGAGCGTCTACTGTCTGTGCAAAATACCAATGGTTCTGCGATGCACCAGTTCTTCCCATCAACGATGGAAGCGAACGCTGGTGACTCACGTGAAGAAGAAGATCGCCCAGATTACTACGGCGATGATCACCTATGGATCATCTACGCAGTCACTCAATATGTGAAAGAGACAGGCAATGCTGACTTCTTGAACAAAGAGATTCCGTTCTACCAAAAAGACAAAGCGGGCAACCCTGTAGAAACAGGCACCGTTTGGGATCACTTGTGTCGCGCGATTAAATTTACTTACACCAATACCGGTGAGCACGGCCTACCGTTATTAGGTTTTGCAGACTGGAATGACACGGTAAACCTGCCAACAGGTGCTGAGTCGATGATGGTAGCTAACATGTACGGTAAAGCCCTGCTTGATATGTTGGACCTTTGTGAGCTGCGAGGTGAGGAACAACTAACAGCTCAGTTCAAAGAGCAATACCAACAAATGCAGAGCACTGTGAATGAATGTGGTTGGGATGGCGAATGGTTTGTGCGTTACTTTGATGAGCAAGGTATGCCGATTGGCTCTCATAAGAATGAACAGGGACAGATCTACACTAACGGTCAAAGCTGGCCTGTGATTTCTGGTTTCGCGACGCAAGAGCGTGCTACACAAGCGCTAGATTCGGTTTACAACAAGCTGAACACGACCAATGGTATCAAGCTTTCAACTCCTGGCTACAATGGTTTTGATCCACAACTTGGTGGCGTTTCGACATATCCACCGGGTGCGAAAGAGAACGGTGGTATCTTCCTGCATTCAAATCCATGGGTGATGATCGCAGAAGCGAAAATGGGTAATGGCGAGCGTGCTTACGAGTACTACCGTCAAATTAACCCGGCTTCTAAGAACGACGACATTGATACCTTTGAGTCAGAACCATACTGCTACCCGCAAAACATCTTGGGTGACGAACATAAACAGTTCGGTCTAGGTCGTAATGCATGGCTGTCTGGTACTTCATCTTGGACATACGTTGCAGGCACACAGTGGATTCTGGGTGTTCGACCTGAAATTGATGGCTTGCTGGTGGATCCTTGTATTCCGGCTGAGTGGCCTGAGTTCAAAGTCCGTCGTCAGTTCCGTGGTGCAACATACAATATTCATGTCACGAACCCGAACAACGTGTGTAAAGGTGTAGTTGAGATGAAGGTCAATGGTGACCTGATTTCAGGCAATAAAGCACCGGTATTTACATCGGGTGAGCACACGGTGGAAGTGGTTTTAGGTTAACAAAGAGAAGGGCGCTTTATGCGCCCTTTATTGCTCTTTCGATTAGCTTTTTTCGTTTTTTTTAGGTTGTAGTTTTTCGTTAGCAATGCGTTCTTTGGGGGGCTAGTTTCGTGTTCAGCAATTGCTTTAGTTTCGCTCAATTATTTTGGCTGATAGGTAGCTTGGCAATGCCAAGTGAAGGTTTGAGACTGGTTCGGGTTCAGCGTCAATAAGCCAATCTGGTTATTGAATGCATCGGCAGGGCAAGTCATGGGCTCTATCGCAATGCTCTGTTCACTCGTTGGAGTATACAGCTGAACAAATGGGTAGCTCGCGTCTTGTTGGTAGTGAATTGCGGCAGATGAATCTGAGCGTGTCAAAGTCAGTTGGTTAGTGGCAGTCGCTTCAAATTCAAAGCAGTGATTTAGGCTTTGATTTATCAGGTCTTCACTCAGAGAGGAACGATCAAAAGCACGCTTTTCACCATTGGGTAGGTCGTTCTCGTGTACGACCTCAGCGCAAGGCGACATGGTCAGTTCACACTGTTCTAGGTCATTGCCGAGCGAGAAGTAAGGGTGCCAAGCATCACCGAATGGGAAGGCGAAATCACCACAATTAGAGGCAGTTGTCGAGCAAGATAGCTTGCCTGTGATGTCGATAGTGAAGGCGACTTCAAGGTTAAAAGCAAACGGAAAACCTGGATGTAAAGACGACGTTTGATACTCAAGCGTCACACTGGCTGACTGATCATTGGCTACGCTGTTTGTGATTGAAAAAGGTTGGTTATAGAGAAGGCCATGTACGGCGTGATCAGACCAAGGAAAGTTAGCTGGGAGTTGATGGTTTTGGTTGTCGAAACTGTAGCGACCTAAGTTTAAACGGTTTGGAAAAGGAAATAATTTAGCACTGCGGGAAAAGAACGGATGTTGGTTGATCAGTTCATCATAATTCTGATAGCCACAAATAAAAGAGAATGGACTGTTATTCACAATGTATTTATTTATAACAGCACCAAACCCATTGATTATTTGAAGTTCTATACCATGCTGCTGATTTATTAATGTGACAGAGTCAATATTTCCAAATTTTTCATTTATAATTTTAAACATGTTGATGTCTCCATTTTTGAAAGATATTAACAAGAAGAAAAAAATATTCAATGGCGGTTTTAACATGAATAATAAAATTCCATATTCAAGCTATTCAGGAAATTCAGAACACTTGTGTAAAAAGGGCGACGCAGTTGAATTTATTCAACCTTGGTACACGCCAATTTCTACGACACCAGAAAATACAGGTATGGCGATCGGTGGGATCGGTAATACCTTTACACTGACGCCAAATGGTAACACGCCAAACTTCAGTTTTATTCCAGGAATATTTGTCGACTGTTCAGAGCAAGTTATTAATTTTAATGATTTTTATGCGTCGGTGATGAATGTGCCTGCCATTGAAACGCTTCAGGTTCTTAATGAGCAAGAGCTTAGCGTTCATCTGAATTTTTACCCAGCGCTATTCGATGGAAAGAAGATAGATAAAGAAAATATTTCGAATGCGATTAACCTCATTCGTGCCGCATTAGAAAATGGTAATTTCTATAAAGAAAATAAAGATAACTTTATAAAGTGGAATGTCGAGTTTTCTAATAAGACCCAATTATTAATTGAATCCGATTCATCGTCGATTGATTGTCAATTATATGTAGCCTTAGATTTCTTTAATGGTTTATTAATAAATGATACAACGAGACAGCTATCACTAACTGCGGGAAATAATAGTGATATAGAAAGTGTTAATGGTAGCGATATAGAATATAAGGCTTTATATCCATTAGCTGAATATAAATATAATAGTTTTGATGGTATTAATATAAAGCGAAAGGTAGTCTCGCCGATCGTTAAAGAGGATAAGCGTCTCTGTTCTTTGCCAATGCACTGGAATCACTTCCAGATTACTAATGAATCACATCAAACACGCGTGATTACGCTTGCTCAACCTCTACAAAACCTGATCGGTTCAACCTACCGAAAAGGTCGCGATGGGATTCAAGATTCGGCGTGTACCTTATCTCAAAACCCGATTGCTCAGCAGCATCAAGCGGTGAAGGTCGATGGTGAAAGCCGCGGTTTTACTGGTGTTCAGCTCACTAGTCAGTCCCCTTATCAAAGTGACATTGAGGGTGAGGTGGTGTTTGGTGTTCAAGCCGAAAACCGTTTGACTGAATCTGGCAAGGTATCGGTGTCTGTTAAGCCAACGCTCTATACTTCGAAAGTGACCCAGCAAACCGAGTTCGCATTGAAAACCGGCCGCACTAACGCTGAATTCCAAACGGGCATTTACACAGGGCGCGAAGCATTGAGCGCATTAGTTGTGGTTCAGGTTGAACTGGAGCCGGGTGAGTCTGTAGACCTGCGTTTTGCTCAAGTGATGGCACATAGCAAAGTGATGCTTAATGGCTGGAACTCGGACAAGGCTTATACGCAATTCTATCCTCAAGCGAAGCCTGCCCTGCCGATGTTAGAAGATGTCTTGCCAAAGCTCGAAATCATTGAGCAGAAGATTGTTGAGCAACAGACCGCTTTCCTAGAGCAAGCTCAAAGCAAGATATCACAGCCTGAATCAGCACTGCGCTATGCGACGATGGCGATGAATTCACTATCATTCCTTTCTGAATCAACAGTATGGGATAAAGAAGATAAATTCCTGGTGAAAGAGTGTGTTGATTACCCATTCTTTAATTCACTGGATGTGTATTTCTACGGCTCATTTTCATTGCTCTATTTGCTACCTGAACTTGATGGCTGCGTGATGAAAGAGTTCTCAAAAGCGATTTTGGCTGAAGACTTTACTCAGCGCCGTTACTGGGAATATGAAGCGACACCGAATGCTGAATTGATTGATGAAAAGTACCAAGGTGTGCGCGCGATTCGAGGTGCAGTCATCCACGATTTGGGTAGTCCGTTCGACATTCAGCCTGACGCGTATAGCTGGCATAATGTTAAGGAATGGAAGGACTTAGCACCGAAATACATTCTGATGGTGTACCGTCACTACCAAAAAACACAAGATATGTCAGTGGTTAAAGAGTGCTGGCAAGCCGTAACAGAGAGCATCGATTTCTTGTCGAACTTGATTGCTGAAGGTGACGATTTACCGCTAACCCGCGGTACTGACGACACCTTTGATAACCTTGCGTCTCACGGTATCTCTATTTACTGTGCGAGCCTCTGGGTTGCAGGCCTTCAAGCTGCAAGTGAGCTTGCAAAATTGATGGGCGAACACGATCTAGGCGCGGGTTATCTAACACGTTCGAAAAAGGCATTAGCAACAGTTGAGCAGAGCTTGTGGGATGAGAAAGAGGGTTATTACCACTTCTTCGTAACGCCAGTCCAAGCTAAGCACCTTACCGGTGAAGGCTACCAAGCTTTGGAAACTCTGGGGTTGGTTTTAACGGGGGATGCGATTGCCGATAAGAATATGCTTAACGATTATCTAAACCAAACCGATACTTCAATAAACCTCGGTAAGGTAGCTCAACGTGTCTCCAAGAAACGTTTGTTGAGTGAAACGGCACCTCAAGCTTTCACACAAGAATATCTAGATTTGATACCCGATTCAGACAATAGCTTTGGTGATGCATTGCTTGCCGATAGCTATCTCAAACTGATTGGCCTAGAGGGTATTTTCCCGCAACAGCGCATTCAGCGTGCATTGGACTATGTTTATAAACATAACTTCGAGATTAACAGCCCTAAACTTGGGGTGGCGAATATGACGCTCGCCGATGGTTCGCCACATGAGGCTTTTCAGGCGCAAGACGTGTGGATTGGCGTGCAGTTTAGTGTCGCGACAGCGTTAAGTTTAGCGGGTAAGTCGCAGCAAGCGGAAACATTGATGGATACCGTGTATACCGCGCTGTATGACTATTCAAAAATTCCATTTGCCGCACCAGAAGGGTTCAACTGTTCTGTCTCATTTGATGAGAAAGATCTTTCAGAGTCTTTTAAATTGTCACAAAGTGATGCGAAAAAGTGGATTAATGCACTTAAATTGCAAAACTGTGTGCTGTCTGACGGTCGGGTTAGTCCTAGCTTGACGAAAGACAATGATAAATTTGTTAATATGGTTAAAGGTGAAATTTCAGCGGAGCAAGCTACGGTTCTTCACAAGTGGCTTCTGAGCACAGGTTTGAAATATACCGCAGGTCGCTACTTCCGACCGGGGATGATTTTCGCCTACTTATATTAATTAAATAGTATGAGTTTCAACTTGAGCAATGTTGAGTTGAAACTGATGGGGAGCTTTAGGGCTCCCCTTAATGTCACTGGGTTAGGGTATCGAGATGCGCACTAAAACTAAAAAAACCACCGTATACGATGTAGCGAGGCTAGCTGGCGTTTCGCCAAGCACGGTCTCTCGTTTTCTTAATCGAACAACCTATGTGTCGGATGATAAAAGCCAGAACATCGAACAGGCGATCAAAGACACCGGCTACAAACCGAATTTTCAAATGCAGGAAAACATTAATCGCCGTTCACTCACGATTGGTGTATTGGTGCAGCACCCTGATAGCCCTTATACCAGTCGTATCCTTAACGACATGGAGAAAACCCTGATAGCCCAAGGCTATTCGTTGGTGATAGCTACCGGGCATTGGCAAAAAAAGCTTGAGATACACGCCTTAGAGTATCTAGCTAAGAGTAATGTCGATGGCATGATCATCGTGACAGGCAGTATTACTAAAGAGGACATTGCCAAGTACGCGCCAGACACCCCAGTGGTTGCGGTGGGCTATGACATGGTTGCGGATAATGTTCGCTCAATTAACATTGATAATGTGTTGGGTGGTTACATGGCAACCCTCCACTTGCTCCAACAGGGGCACGTGAATATTGCTCATATCAAAGGGCTTTCAAGCCAACCAGACGCAGGTAATCGTTTTGAAGGCTATAAGAAAGCGCTTCAAGAAGCGGGCATTAAGGTGATGCCAAAGCTCGTCAAGCAAGGGGATTTCAGTAGTGAAACTGGCTATGAGAAAACCGTGGAATTAATCGAGTCGAAGATTCATTTTTCTGCTCTATTTGCCGCCAATGATCAAACGGCTTATGGGGCGATTAAGGCGCTCCACGATCACGGCTACAAAGTGCCAGAAGATGTGTCTGTAATAGGGTTTGATGACTTGCCTACGTCGAAGTATTTCACGCCAGCATTGACGACTTTGAGACAGCCAATTGAAGAGATTGGTGAGGTGTGTGCTCAGTCTATTTTGAACTTACTTTCAGGTGAAAGACATGAAGCGCGACTACCACCGATTGATTTACTTGTTAGAGAATCGACTAAGTCTCTGTATCGTTAGTTGATGGTGAAGTGATTGAATCATAGGGAGTGATATTTAGAGACACATTATTTCCCTTCAGAAACGAAAAATGTCGCATCCATGCGACATTTCTCTTTTGGCGGCCAAACCAGTTTTGCTATATCCATTCTAGAGTGCAATCCATTAGATGCTTTTTCAGAATGTACTTATAAGACGCTGTTAATCTTGATTAGTTCCCTTTAAGCGGCATTTTTTTCCGAATTATTTTCTAAATCGAATGACGCTGCGATGAGTTTCTTGGTGTAGTCGTTTTTCGGCGCATTAAAAATCTCTTCAGCTGAGCCTTCTTCCATCACTTCACCCTTCTGCATCACAAGTACACGATCTGAAAGTGCCTTCACTACCGAAAGGTCATGGCTAATGAACAGGAAGCCAATATTGTGTTTAGTTTGGATGTCTTTGAGCAGGTCAATCACGGTCAGCTGTACTGAGCGATCGAGTGCTGAAGTCGGTTCATCCAACAAAATGAAAGATGGCTCAAGAATCAGCGCACGAGCAATCGCAATACGTTGTCTTTGTCCGCCAGAGAATTCATGCGGGTAGCGGTTGATTGAGTTTGGCTCTAGGCGAACTTCAATCAGTGCTTTACGAGCTCTTTCTAAACGTTCTTGTTTTGACAAGTGAGGTTGATGCACCGTTAAGCCTTCGGTGATGATTTCGCCAACTGTCATACGTGGTGACAAGGAGCCATAAGGGTCTTGGAACACCATTTGAACATCTTTTTTCAGGCTATGGCGCTGTTTGTCGTTGAGTAAGCTGACATCTTGTCCCTTATAAACAATACGACCTGAGCTTGGCAATAAGCCGATTAACGCACGTCCAAGGGTTGATTTGCCAGAGCCAGACTCGCCCACAATGCCGAGGGTTTCACCTTGTTTTAGGTTCAATGAGATGCCTTTCACCGCTTCAAAGTACTGGTTTTTTGACTTAATGAAGTGCGGTTTCACCAAGAACTTAACGCGAATATCTTCAGCAGACAGAAGCTCTGGAGCTGCGGCGCTTACCGGATCTTTCGCTCCTTTAGGTATTGAGTTAATGAGCATTCGTGTGTAGTCATGTTTAGGACTATCGAACAGTGATTGAGTCATCCCTTCTTCTACGAGCTCACCTTTACACATCACTAGCACGCGGTCGGCGAAGTGTTTCACCACACCTAAGTCATGAGTGATGAACAAAATAGCCATTCCCATCTTGCCTTGGATCTCTTTGATAAGAGAAAGCACTTCAGCTTGAACCGTTACATCTAATGCAGTTGTAGGCTCGTCGGCAATCAGAATATCCGGTTCATTAATCAGTGCCATTGCAATCATGATGCGCTGCAACTGACCACCCGAAAATTCGTGAGGGTACTTGGTGTATGACTTTTCTGGCATTGGCAAGTGCACAAGATTAAACAGCTCTATCACACGCTGTTTAGCTTGAGACTTTGATACTTTACGGTGACACATAATGGCTTCTGCCACTTGAATGCCGACGCGCAGATATGGGTTCAAAGATGTCATCGGTTCTTGAAAGATCATGCCTATTCTATCGCCACGAATCGACTGCATTTCACGCTCTGATTTTTCGAGAACAGATTCTCCCTCAAACTCAATTTGAGACTGCGGATCAATAATGGCGTTATCTGGAAGTAGACGCATCAGTGCGTTAGAAGAGACAGACTTACCAGAACCTGATTCACCAACAATGGCCAAGGTTTCGCTAGATTTAAGGGAAAAGTTAACCTTTTTCACCGCATCAACGATTCCATCGTTGGTTTTGAAGCTAACGGAGAGGTTATTGACTTTAAGAAGAGCCCGGTCCGACATGATATATCCTTATCAATTTAAGACGTTTGGTGAAGATTGAACTTCTGACGTTGTTTTTAGTTGCCCAAAATGGTGATGAGCACGTTGAATTTGTTCTAGCTCTAGCATCCAATGCGAGCTGCGTTGAGCACTGCAAAAAGCGATCAGGTGATTGAGTAGATCTTCACTCTGCTTTTCCAGTAACCCGTGGGTGCGTTGAATCAGCTCTGTGCTCTCAAGAGAGATAAATTGCATTAACGCATAAGACTGATTCAATGTATCAAAGGCTTGCTTGTGCTGACCTAGGCGGTTGAGAATCTCAGATTGAGCCACGCTTGCATCTCTGAGTCCCGCAAGTAGACAGGCAAATTGGCAAGGCTTGATATCGCTTTGGTATGCCGCATCTTGAATGTGGTGAGGAAGAGAATTGAGAACATCACCATAAAGGCGCTGTGCTTCCGGCCAGTGACCTTGCTCCATTAACTGTTCAGCTTTTAGGTAGTGCATCCAGCATCGTTCAATTTCCATATCCACATCCTCGATTTATAATATTTTAAAATGTTAATGATATTTATTATCAATTGCAAATTAAAATCATTCAGATGTTGGGTTTGGTGATTTAATTAGCTTGTTATTCGTAAAATTGCATTAAATTGTGTGTTATTTGTTCGGTTGAACAGCGATGTAGCGTAAGTCACTAAATTTATAGGCAATTACATCTACACTGAATTTATCTACACCCAAGAAATAAAGGACTAAGGAGGCGGCGATGGCGATTCAAAGACTCAATACAGAACAACTGTATCAGGTAGCAGAACTCGAAAAGCTACCATGCAAGTCGACCAAAGAACTGGCTCCAATTGACGAAATCGTCGGGCAAGAACGCGCGCAAAAAGCCGTTGAGTTCGCGATGTCAATTAAGGAAAAGGGTTACAACATTTATGCGATAGGACGCAATGGTTTGGGCAAGCGCACCATGATCTTGCGTTATCTCAACCGACACACTCATGAAGTTGAGGAGCTTTTTGACTGGTGTTACATCGCGAATTTCGAAGATATTCGCACACCTAAGGTATTGAAACTTCCCCGTGGCGTGGGCAGTAGCTTAAAGCAAGATATTGAAAAGTTGATGCGTAAGCTCATTAAAGCGATGCCACTCGCGTTCGATAATGAGATGTACTTTAGCCGTGCTGATCGATTAAAGAATCAGTTAGCAGCCAAGCAACAAGCAGCATTAGAAGCGATCAGCCAAGAAGCGAAAAAGAACGGTGTGAACCTGACGATTACCACTCAAGGTGATTACCAATTCGTAGCGATGAACGGCGATGAGCTTCATACCGAAGAGAGCTTTGATCTGCTGTCACCTGAAGAACAAGACCAGTTCGATAAAACTATCGATGCGCTGGAAGTTGGGCTGCGAACTATTTCTCGTGAACTGACGGAACTTGAAGAGACGTATACCGAGAAAATTCAAAAGCTTAATGATGATACGGCGCGAGATGTGATTACGCACTTCATCAAGCAATTGAAGAAGGATTACAGCCAATACCCAGACATTAAAAAGTACCTAACCGCACTGCGTAAAGACATCGTCGATAACGCTGATATTTTTTTAGAAGAGAGCACTGAGCAGGCTGAAGTTGCGACGGCTTCTTTGGATAAGAAAATGCCGCGTCGTTACAAAGTGAACGTGATTGTGAGCCAAAAGGAAGACACTCTACCTATAGTGGTCGAGGAGAATCCGAACTATCACTCTCTGTTTGGTTATGTAGAGACGGCAACCTTCAAAGGCACCGTATTTACTGATTTCTCATTGATTCGCGCAGGTAGCTTACACCGAGCGAACGGTGGTGTGCTGTTGATGGACGCAGTAAAAGTGCTAGAACAACCTTACGTATGGGAAGGCTTGAAACGTGCGCTGCGTTCTCGTCAATTGAGCTTCACGTCTTTAGAGAAAGAGGTGACGTTAACGGGAGCGGTATCGCTCGACCCAGAACCTATTCCTCTGGACGTTAAGATCATCTTGTTTGGTGATTACCGCACATACCAGCTACTGCAACATTACGATGCGGAGTTTGGTGAGCTGTTCCGTGTGACGGCCGACTTTGAAGATGAGATGAAGCGTACTGCTGATTCTGAAATGCATTATGCACGCTTCATTTCGAGCATCGTCCATGACAACAATATGCTGCATTGTGACCGCAAGGCGATTGCTCGCATCATTGAGCACAGTTCTCGTCAGGCGGGTGACCAAGGTAAGTTGTCACTGCACTCAGCACACATAGCGAATTTGCTTCGTGAATCCAACTACGTGGCGAGAGGTTCGAAGTCGAATCTGATTCGTGCATCGCACGTCGACCAAGCGTTATCGAACCAACAGATGCGTGTCGGACGATTGCAAGACAGCGTAATGGAGACTTTCACCAATGGCACAACGTTGATTCATGTCGATGGGGAAGCAGTTGGACAGGTCAATGCTCTGTCTGTATTGAGCACCACTGATCACATGTTTGGTGCGCCAAACCGAATCACGGCAACCACCGCTTATGGTGATGGTGAAGTGATTGATATTGAAAGAAACGTAGACCTTGGCGGCAGTATTCACTCGAAAGGGGTGATGATCTTGTCGGCATACCTATCTTCAGTGTTTGGTAAGACGGCTAAAGTCCCGCTTACCACTAACATCACCTTCGAGCAGTCTTATGGTGGCGTTGATGGCGATAGTGCGAGTATGGCGGAGTTCTGTGCCGTTGTATCTGCATTCTCTAAGCAACCAAACCGTCAAGACATTGCGATTACTGGCTCGATGAACCAGTTCGGTGAGTCTCAGCCAATTGGTGGCGTGAACGAGAAGATCGAAGGCTTCTTTGATGTATGTGAAATCAAAGGTCGTTCTAATGAGCAAGGGGTTATCATCCCGCGCTCTAATGTTCATAACTTGATGCTGCGTAGCGATATTGTGAAAGCGGTGGAAAAGGGCGAGTTCAATATCTGGGCGATTGATCATGTGACAGAGGCGATTGAGCTATTCACAGGCAAACCGGCAGGTGAAGCGAGTGATGAGGGAAGCTACCCAATCGATACTATCTTTGGTATCGCGCAAGCTAAACTCAACGCACTGCGTAAATAGCTTAACGCTTTAAGTAAATAACCGTTAACCATAAACGAAACAGCCATCGATATTATCGATGGCTGTTTTTTTTATTCTTACAAGCTCTAGCGCTTAAGCGTTACGCAAACGAAGTTTGGTGCCGTCGAACTTCAGCTTACTGAGTAGGTTCTTGGCATTGGCCTTACCGATATCATCAAATTCGACACCATAACGCGCATAGTGCGTTGATCTTTGCAGATTACACACAATCCCTCGAAGTGGCGGAATCAGCGGACCATTGTAGTTCTCAGGCGTAATTTCGATAGAGACTCGATCAGCTACCTGAATTGGACGAGAGGTTGGTGATGTAACAAAGCGACAGCCACTCTTTGAGAGGTCTCTAATCTCGCAGTTCATGCGTTGATCATCAAAGATCACTCGAGAGCTTAGGTTTACTTCATAGCGCGTTTCTTTACGCAGCTGTGTCACTTGCATGGTACTTGGCGTGGAAAGCACGATGATAGGAAAGGGTTCGCCAACGGTGTGGTGAATCTGAGACCTAAAGTGGATTAGAGCGCCTTCGCCTCGCAGAGAGTAGGCACGAGCCGTCATCCAAAAACCTTCCTGAAAGAAAAAGCGTAGGTCATCACTAGAGACTTCCGGCACCTCAATAAGGATACAGTTATCACTGTGAGTGCCGATAAATTTGGTGGTAGCGAGAAACTTGGTACCAACAGGTGTCGAGACATTTAACGTCAGCTCACTGCCATGCTCAATCATAGCCAGCGCATCGGTACTATTAATGGTGGTGACGGTTCGATTTCGAGGATCTTGCAGTGCCTGATTATGCTCCAAAGGCTTCTTCAGTGGTGCGTTCATTATAGGTTCTCCATGTGCCAACATGCGTCTGTTAGATATTGATAACTTGCCAACAAGGGGTTATTACGTGCTAGATTTAGTAGGCGTACTAACGCAATTTATAGAGTGTTTTTAATTGGTTTGAATTTTATTTATAACCACACGCTATAATAATATTTTCTTTGTTTGTAAGTACTTAGTTTTATTTATATGCACTTGCGTTAGTCTATTACAAGGAATTCATACTTCAAACTTTAATTGTTTGTCGTATCCATTATTTGCAGGAGTTGAGAATGCAGGCAGTTAAATGGGATAAAGATGCGAACCAGATCACGGTTGAGTTAGAGCCCGATCAGTTTGCAGTTGTTAAGTATAAAATGGATGACGAGGTACTGCATATCACCTCAACTCGAATCCCTGATGAACTGCAAGGTAAGGGCTTTGGTAAGGTGATGATGGAGTCGGTACTCCCTGAAATTGAGCGAGCGGGTTACACAATCGTTCCGGTATGCAGTTATGTTGTTCATTACATGAATAGACAGCCACAATGGTCACACCTTTTAGCTGACAAGGCGTAGCAACGAGTTATATGTCTCAATCAATATCTTCAAAACAGTCTATCGAATCCGATGTTAATCTCAGCCAGCAACTTCCTGAGCTTTATCAAAAAATAGCCACGTCACTCGGTTGTCATAAAGGGTTCGATATTCACGTGATTCAACGCTTGTGGGGTGGCTATGGCGAGTTAGTGCGCTTAGTCTTTACAAATAGTAGTGATGCTGGGTTCAACAGCGTTATCGTTAAACATGTCGCGTTGCCCGATAAAACTGAACACCCGAAAGGATGGAACACTAAGCTGTCTCATCAGCGCAAAGTGCACTCCTATCAAGTAGAGGCGGCATGGTATCAATCGTTCACTCAGCAATGGGATGAGCGCTGCCCCGTGCCTGTGGGGTTGCAATGTGAATTAGCAGACAACGAATGGCTTATTGTGATGCAAGACTTAGCCGATAGCGGTTTCCCATTAACCTCTCAGTTTGATGTACTGGCCGCTTTTGATGAACCAGCTTCAGGCGAGCGGCATCATGCTTACACGCCTGTTGAGGTTATACAGCGTAATGCTTGCTTAAAATGGTTAGCTAACTTTCACGCAAAGCACATCAACATCAATCAAGCACAGTCGGTATCCTTGTGGTCAGTCGGTACTTATTGGCATTTAGACACACGTCCTGATGAGCTAAATGCCTTGGCGGATTTACCTTTGAAACAACAAGCGCAATGTATCGACCGGTTATTGAAAGAGTGCCCGTATCCCACCTTAGTGCACGGCGATGCTAAGCTCGCAAACTTTTGCTTTGATCCTGAAAGTGAAAACGCGGCTGCGGTCGATTTTCAATACGTTGGCCATGGGTGTGCAATGAAAGACGTTGCCTTGTTCATGAGCAGCGCGATTAGGCCTCGAGATTGCCAAGAGTATGAAAGTGAGGTGCTAGATACTTATTTTCAGCACTTGAAAGAGGCGCTTGTATACTATCAACCACAGCTCTCATTTGAAGACGTTGAACGCGCATGGCGACCACTGTTTTATGTTGCGTGGGCTGATTTCCAACGTTTCGTAAAAGGTTGGAGTCCGGAGCACTGGAAGATTAATCCTTACACTGAGCAGCTGACTCAAGCGGTGGTTCAGCGGTTGGAAATGTCTAAGTAAGCTTCTTCACTCAGCAGACCAAATAAAAACGCCCAATCATTGATTGGGCGTTTTGGGTTATTGAACGACTCTCTAGTTTGTCAGGCTGCTGGGCATCGCTGTACGGGCTGCTACAAGCTGATTAGCAAGTTTGAGCTTACTGTTAAAGCCTGCTTTGTCGATATCTCCCATGACTCGTGCTGGTTCCAATTCACCGCTAGCGGGTGAGTAAAAGAAAATGGCTGGTGGGCCAAACACATTCTTATTGTTGAGCCATGCCATTTGTTCTGGCGAGCTTTCTGTCACATCTAGCTTGATGGTCTGCCACTCTTTGAGTTTTTGGCTGATTTGTTGATCGTTGAACACGTTAGTTTCAATTACCTTACAAGAGACACACCAGTCTGCATAAAGGTCGACTAGTACTTTTTGCTCAGCGTTGGCTGCAGCTTGTAATTGCTGCTCTAAGTAAGTGACTGAATCGGTTTTCTCAAAAGATGTGATGGTAATAGGCTGTGCGGACTCTCGGTTCGCAAGCGGGTTGAGAGGATCGGAATTTCCTAAGAAATAACCTACAAATAGAATCAATCCATAGCTTAGTGGCAACAGCGCAGAAAACTTACGAGTACGAGCCCAGCCTGGTTGTGCCGTTTCTAGCGCGCCGAAGTGCACACCCGTACCAATAGCAAGGAGCGCCCACAAAATCATAATGATTGATGGGTCAACGAAGCGGCTTAACAAGACGATAGCCACCGAGAGCAGCAATACACCAAAGACTTGCTTAACCGATACCATCCACGCGCCACTTCTTAACAGTAAGCGTCCGCCGCTAGCACCGATCGCGATAAGAGGAACACCCATACCCAGAGCCATGACAAACAGGGTAGCACCGCCAAACACCCAGTCTTGAGTGGTGGATACATAAAGCAATGCACCTGCTAGTGGTGCACTCACACAAGGCGAAACCACTAGGGCAGATATCGCGCCCATCGCAAATACGCTAGCAATTTTACCGCCGCCCAATTTGTCTGAACCACTGTTGAGTTTCTGCTGCAGTGCAGCAGGGAGCTGAAGTTCATAGAAACCGAACATGGCTAACGCCAGTAAAATGAACACGGCGGCAAAAATGCTGAGCAGCCAAGGTTGTTGCATCGCTGCTTGTAAATTGATGCCTTTTGCTAATGTGGTGACCAAAATCCCTGTCATGGCATAACTGGTCGCCATACCAAGAACGTACGAGCTAGAAAGCGCTGCACCTTTCTTGCCTGTCATCGCTTTTTCACCACCTATGATGCTGGCTAAGATAGGAATCATAGGCAGCACACACGGCGTTAGAGACAGGCCTAAGCCAAGCAAGAAGAACACAAGTAGTGCCTGTAATTTGCCTGCTTGAGAGAGAAACGACGACAAGCCATTAGTATCATCACTAATCTCACCTAGTGTTTGAACCAGAGAGTTTGATGGTTTCTCAGAAGCGACGTCTGCCAATGCCTTGAGCGTAGGTAAATCCAACTCTAGTTTTTGTGGCAGGTAACAAAGCCCTTTGTCTGCACAGCCCTGATAGCGGACGGTGAGCTTGCCACTTCCGGTGTAAGGCACGGTAACGATAAGTGGATCGTGAAATACCACTACATTGCCAAAGTTAGGGTCTTGTTTTTCTTCACCTGGCAGAGAGTATTGAGGAGCTAGTGTCGATAATGAGGACTCTTCTTTAAACGAGAAGCGAGATTGGTAAAGATAGTACCCCGGGTGTGTATCAAATCGGATAACCGCACCTTGGTCTGTGGCTTCCCATGTAACAGGGAAGGCTTCTTCAACCGGAAGAAACTCGCTGTCTTGAGCATGCAAAAAGCTGCTAAACAATAGAATTAACGTGAGTAGGTAGTTTTTCATGAATGCAAAAACTCCGTGCTTTGGTGAATGTGTAATTGATCGTCGATGTAAATAACGGCGCTCTCTTCTGGTACTGAAATGTTCGGGTTGAGCGTCAAGGAAGTGCTAAGTACACCCGCTTCCAAAGTGGAGGAAGCTATTGCCGTAACAGACAGAATCTTCTTTTCTACGTCTTGCTTCGACAAAATATGAGACGTGGTTTTATCGCCGAACTGCATCTGACGTTCACTGTGGGCTGATGTGGTCAGCGCCGCGTCGGTAATCGGAACAGCAAAAAAAGGTGTCTTGTTGTCTCTTGGATCCAGAACTGCAATATTGAATGGCGAACCATCTGGCTTTGTACCCAATGCATAGATATCGCCGCCAAAATTCACCAACATTGAGGTTGCACCAAGTCTCTTGCCTATCTTTACTGCTTGGTCGACCGCGTACTCTTTGATTACGCCACCAAAATCGAAGTGAGTGCGTGAATCAGGAACGTGTAGCTTTGTCCTTTGTAAGTCGACTTCACTTTGTAGATCGACTGTTCCTTCTCGATCCATTGTATCTTCTAGACCTATTGCCTCTTTTAGCTCCCAAGCTTGTTTACCTAGCGCGGAAGAGAGGGCTTGAAAGGCATGGCTGTGTGACATCTTCGGCTTCTGCTGTAAAAGATGTTTGATGCTGCCAACAGTGGTATCAAACGTGTCGAATGTTAGTTGGCTTAATCGGTCGAGATGCTCAAAAACTTCCGCAGACTCTGAATCGAGTTCTACTTCACTGGTTGTACGCTGATTAATATGTCGCGTTAGCCATGAATCATCGCTGTAGAAGTTATATTTGTCTTCTAAGCGATGTGTATTCTGCTCTATCTCATCAGCGATGTCTTTTGCGCACGCCTTTGGGAAGTGGGTCAAATCAAGCGATAAGATCTGTACTTCGCAAGGTACTGTCATGGCATGAAAGCGATGGACAAAGGGCAGCTTAGAATTCATACGTTGCTCCAACCGCCCACCACTGCGCTTCAAACCCATTGCTTTGTTCGTAGTACGCTGCAAGTGCATTTAAGCGCACGGTTTTATGGACCTTAACGCTCGCACCAAGCTCATAAGCATTCGCGGTGAAGTTACCTAGGCGAAGGTCAGAAGTCGCGTAACCTGTCGAAGCAAAAGAAGGGTCTGCGCTGCTAGGGTCGCGATAGAAATCTGCCGCATCTTGCGTATACCAGAAATAACCTGGTGCTAGGGTTAGCCACTCACTGACACGCCAAGATAATTTGCCGCCAATTTGGTGAGACATCACGCCCCAGTCATCCATGAACCATTTGTAACGTGGTCGGATTTTGATGCTATCGGACAGCGAGTAGAAGGTTTGGATATTGATGCCGCCAGACAGTCGGGTATCTGGTCTAGAGTCTTGCCCCAAGAACACTTCGTCATCATCGATTTTGCCATCGTCATTAATGTCGACTTCACGAAGAACCGTCAAATAGTGGTTGCTCAAGTAACCGCTACGGTAGCCTGCATAGGCGGTAAAAATGCTGTACAGATTTGGTGTAAAGGTTTGAGATAACCCTGCTTCTAAGCTGCCAGTGAAGATATCTTCCCAGCTCTGGCTATTAGAAGAGCCAATAACGTATTTGCCAAATGCCTGAGTTTGGTCGAAAAGAGCAGAGCCCCCCAAGCTGTACGAACGGTTTTTAGTGCTATCAGCATAAATCAAACCTTTACCATTGATACCAATGCTTTCGTAATCTTCTTCTTGAGATACATTGCCACCAAAGGTCCATTCATTACGCAGTCTGTCACGGTAGGTGGCACTCAAGCTGAGTGCTTTTCTTGTGTCCTCTAGGCCGACCTTCTGAACCTCATAACTGTCACGGTGAGGATCGTAACCCGCACGGATGACTTCGTTAGTTTTGTCTTGAGCTTGCTGAGTTTTTAGGGCGCGATTTATTTTGTCGGCATCCGAAGCTGGAGGCGTCGTAGGGCCCCATGCTGGAGATGCACCTGAAACACTGTCGTAGCTTATTTCTGCGTTTAGGGTCCAATCTAAGCCGATACTTTTTTCAATCGAAACCATGGTGTCCTTAGCCGAAACTCTGTCGTCGTACTCTTCATAGTTCAGGTAATGCACAGAGACATGATCTTCAGCTAATGCCACATTAGCCACTGCCGCTGCACTTAGCAGCGTAATTGGTAGTTTTTTCATTTTGTTCTTATTTTGTTTTTGAAGTACTGAATATTTCTTTATTGATTGAGTGTTTTTGTCGATTGAGTTTTTGAGGGCGATTTACTCGTTAGTTACAGCCGCAGCCACCGCCGCCAACACCGCTGCCACCCACAGAGCCTTGTTTGTATGCGAAGACTTTTTCAGAGAACACATCGAATTCCGGTACTGGACCGCCCGGTTTCATCTCTTTTTGAGCTAGGGTTCCTTTTTCCCAAGGTTTTACCGGCTCAATGCCAAGAAATTCATCGACGAATGCCAACGCTGAAGGCTTGTTAGTTTCTTCTGGCGCTTTCTCTTTGATAACCAGCTGCTTTGCCTTTGGTGCAACCATGTCGATGTTGCGTCTTGTTGCGCTTTTGGGAGTTTGGTTTGAGTGCGTGCCGCCACTGGAGTAAACCGTGCTGGAGATGATCTCTTCTTCTACGATGGGACCATCGCTATTAGTGCTGTTATTACTGGTTTGCTGTTCGACGGGCTTTTTTCCTAAACCACTAAGGTCGAGTTCAAGAGCGGCGTTCGTGGTCATTGGAATAGCGAGCAATCCAACAAGGGTGGCTTTCATCAACATTACAACTGCACTCCCATTTTCACTAGGTCATCAGTAATGACGTCGCCAATGTGGTTGATTGCGCCAAAGCGAATCTTGATAACCTTGCCTTGGTAGATGTAATAAAGGGCAGGCATACCGATAGGCTTAAATTCAGCGATCAATGCTTGCTCTGGATCGTTGACTACTGGGAATTCCAATCCGAGTTGTTTTTGAAACTCAAGGCCAACTTCAACATCCTCATCGACATCAACGCCTTTGAACGTCACGCCAGTGCCTTTAAGCTCTTTGTAGAGTTGGTTTACTTCTGGAAGCTCTTCACGGCAAGAAACACACCACTCAGCAAAGAAGTCGACGATGGTGAGCTCCTCGTTGTTGAGTTGCAGTTTCTTGATAACGTCTTGCGATAAAGAGTCACCTTCTTGATAAGCCATTGCAGGCAAGGAAAGGCACAGCGCCAATAACGCTAGGGCTCGTGTAAACATGTTGTTCTCCATATTGTTTTTAATTTTTCTGTTTTAAATTCAGATATTTTTAATCAAACGCTTTGTTTGAATTAGCGAGTGAGGTGGATGCTTGCCGAGTATTCAACCGCCAAAATGTCGGAGAAGTACTTGTTAAGTTGTGTCGTATTGGTGGCACTGAATACGCGCAAAGGGTTTCCTGCACAGTTCTCGAATTGAGTAATTCGAGATGGGCTGACGCCATAGCCGATGAAATTCATTTCAATGCCGTACTGCTTGATAGCCGTAGTGCAGAACCCAGCGTTTACCAGTTGGGTGAACGCGTCTCCTTCGTCAGCACCATCGGTGAATAACACCAGTTTTCTTCTGGTTTCGGGTACAGTGCTAACCTTCATTCCCCATGCTTGTTGCCAACTTGGGATAAGCTGCCTCACTCCCCAAACCAAACCTTGATAAGAGCGAGTCCCCCCGTTTGCAGTTAGGCTGTTTATCGAGTTTTGGACGCGGGAAAAGACGTTGGTCAATGGCAACATTGGTGAGTCTTGATTGCAGTCGCTTAACCACTTACTTGGCGGTGTAAACTTCACAGGTCGCTCAGAATGCAATGTCGCGAGGTTATCTACGGTTAGCGCCGCAGAGAAATCACCATTACGATAGCTAAGTCCATCGATACAGTAGATTCCGGCCGCTTCTTTGGATAACCAGGGCGGGCGATGTGTTGCCACCCCAGAATCGAAAGGAACGATCGAGATGCTTACTGAATCCAAATCGTTAGCGTTATTGCTCTGAGATTGAATCGTATTCAATGCGTTGGACAAAATAGATTTTAGTGACGACATGTTTGAGCCCATGGAGCCAGATACGTCGAGCACTAGCACCAACTCTGTTGGAATCGCAGAGTGTTTGCTCTCAACCACCCCCTTAAAGCCACCACCTGTTGCCGTCACCTTTTGGTCGTACTGTTCACGGTTGAAATGAGGCAGTAGAGGACTAACGGAGTAGCCTAGGCTAATTCGACACTCTTGGTTTTTCGGTGTTAATCCACTTACACCTTTCAGTGTCGGGTGATAGTAATCTTGGTACGCGCGCATCATTCTCAGAGTCGCCTCATCAGCAAAAGCACAAGCTAATGCGGCAGAGTCGGCGGCTTGTGCGGCTCGATTAGAAACCATTACTTGCGCCGATATCATCAAAGTGCCGACGGCGATAAATAGTGCAGGGGTAAGCAGTGCTAAGAAGGAAAGGGTGATCGAACCTTTTTGCTGACGGGCCAGGCCGATAAACATTGAGTTAACCATAGTGCTTACCTACCACTACTGATGAGCTTTTTAAGCTTTTTGGAAGAGCGAGCCGTTCGTAGCTAAATGGTGTCTCCACGCATAAGGTCAGTTGAACCAAGGTGGACGGTCTTCCATCCAACGCAGGATCGCCGCTGCCCACAACGAGCATGTCCGTAAGCTGTTCAATCGGTCGACCACTTTGGCAGTCGCTTCCCGCATACAGATGTTTGTATTCCCACGTTGAAGTAGCAATATCAAAGACACGACTTTCAAGTAAAAGCCCAATATCGCTACTGGGAATGCTACTCGGCAGGTAACTTTCAGCGAGTACGATCAATGGACCTTTTAGAGTCTCGGGTAAACCATTCTTACCTTGCTCAGGTTTAAGTTGAGTCGAAGAAATCGCATTCACTAGATTGTAGGTAACATTGTCTAACTGAGTCTGTAGACTGAATAAACGGTAGATAGCAACGAACCCCCACAGAATGATCATCATCGCGAGTACGACAAACGGGAACTCAACTGCGGCTGAGCCCGCCTGTTTTTTGGTGTGTGTGTGATTAACCGTCATAACTCACCAATACCTTTCTTTCCAAGGTTGTCATTTGGCCGGTACGTTCTAAAAAACGAGTTGAAAGGCTAGGCAGTAGAGCGAATGAAAATGCGTAAGACACCGTGTATTCCCCCAATACTGCTTTGCTTATTGGTGCCGCCTTCCTGTTAACTAAGTCCGGTAGGTTTTCAACGTACAAAGGTTGAGATAACTTGATCTTGCTGCGATCGAGCAGTGGGAACTTGTCGATAGTGTCGATGAAAACTTGGTTTGATATGGGACCAACTGGTCGAATTTTTACTTCTCGCGCTCCTGCATGAACGGCAACATCGAAGATGATGTTGACTAGCAGCAGGCGGCAGATCTCAAAGACCCCTATTATCAGCAATAAAAACGGTAGGGTGATCATTAGAAACTCAACGCTATTCGCACCTTTCTGACGAGAGAGCATTATTGTTCTCCTCGATCAGCGTGAGCGGCTAGGGCTTGGTAATACAAGCTATTGTTAGCGTATTCCGGTTGCGACAGATGCTCACGAGCGATCGCTTTTGCAGACTCGCTGTCGCCAGAAAGTGCGTAAGCCAACGCAAGGTTAAGCTGGAGTTTTACGCTAGCTTCGCCTCTGACAAAGATCGGGTGCAGAATACGAATCCCTTGCTCTGGTTTACCATCGAGTATCCACGCCATAGCGAGGTTGTTTCGGTATTCGTTGCTTGAAGGCATTAAGCTAAGCGCATTTGAGTAACACTCTCTGGCTTTGGAATACTGCTTATTGAGCGAGTAACTGACTCCTAAGCTATTTTGAGCAACGTCATCGGAAGCATCCAGCCGAACAGACTCTTCAAGAGCGGAGGTCGCTTGTTCAAGCTCACCTAAAGCTAACCATGAACGGCCTAATTCACGGTAAATCGCATTGGATTGATTAAGCTCGATACCACGCTTTAAGTAATGCAGTGCTTCGTCATAACGACTGGCTTGATTAGCTGCGGAGCCCATCAGCAACAGTAACTGCGGGTCATTAGGGTTCGCTACCAACATTTTGCGATAGAGATCCATGGCGCTCTCTGGCTTACCATTCATTAACGCAACTTCTGCCACTTTCATGTTTTCGGCGGTATCTTTTTCAACGTGGTTGGTTGATTGACAGCCGAACAATATCAGCGACAAAAAGAATAACGGGATGGTTCTCATAAGCCCCCCAGAGTTTGTGTAAGAGATAACATGATTGGCACGACGATGATGCCCACCACCGGTAGCATGATGAAGACCACCAAAGGGAATGACATCTTGGCTGGTATTTTTCCCACCCACTCTTCCAGCTCTAAGAAGTGGTATTGACGACTATCCGAAGCGATCAGTTTGAGGGCATCAGCCATAGGCGTACCGTATTGCAATGCTTGGTTCATGGTAGTGACAACGTTGTTGATGTCAGACAGTTGTACACGTTTGTCTAGGTTGTTGAGTGCCGTTTGTGGAGAGTCGAGAACAGAGATTTCTGTTGCGGTTAACAGCCATTCTCGTGACAAGGCAGGGGAGATCGAACGCATCTCTTCACCAACGCAGCGAAATACCGCTTCGAGTGTTAAGCCTGATGCAACACACACTACCATTAGGTCGACAGCATCGGGTATTACTCGGCTGATCTGCATTCGAACTTGGTTCACACGCCATTCAAGAATGCGATCGAATAGAATGCCGACCACGATGCCGATAGCGATACACTCTGCCGCCGAATTCATCGTTAGCACTGGAATGCGACTGGCATACCAAGTACCAGCACCTACGGTCATTGTGATTAATCTAAGCCCTAAAAAGTACATCTCTGCATTTGGGTTAAGCCAGCCAATCAGAACCAGCTTTTGACGTCGAGATTTCTCACCTTGGAAACGCCACTTACTCGACGTGTTTTTATACTTTGAGGAATAGCTTGATACGCGATTCAGTCGCTCAGCCACAACGTCTCGTTTGAACGAAGATAGGTGTGCGATCAGCGTGAGAAGAACAGCTAATCCCAACAACAACATGGCAACATACATCATGATGAGAACCTCTTATTGCGAGTCAGAGCATTCAAAATTAAGGTACCGATACTGATGCTGATTAGTGCATAGGTCAGAACTCGTTGGCCCAGTTCAGTGTTAAACAGCTGCTTAATCATGTAGGGCTCAATTAAATAGATGCCACCCAGCAACCCTATGGGTAAGACAGAGAGAAATAACGCTGTGATACGAGGCTCTGAGGTTAAGCTCTTCACCTTCTTTCTCATCGCTCGGTTGTCATGCATGGTTCGGCTTAAGCTATGAAGAATGTCGCGCAGTTGACCACCATTCGACTGGTTAAGGATCAATGCAACAGAGAAGTAACGAAAGCTGCTGTACGGAAGACGAATGCACGCATCGTCGAGACTCTGGCGAAGACTAAGGCCAAGCGCAAGATTGTCGCGAAGGTAAGAGAACTCGCGTCCTAGCAAGCCAGGTTGCGTCTGTGCCACTTGATCAATCGCTTGTGGGATAGATAACCCTGCTGATACCGCTCTAGAAATCAATCCAAGGACGTTGATGATGTCTTTTTCAAACTCTTCTACTTGTCTCTTTCTGCGATAAAACACAATGGCACAGGTACATATGAGCCACAGCCCCAGTGCTGAAAGTAATCTAAGGTAGACTGGAAGCTCCGGTACAAACAGGTAACCAGCAACTGGAAAGCCAACAACCATTGAGGCGATAAAATACTTATCCCAAACAGGCAGCAAGGCATTTATTCGCAGGAAAAAGGCATGCAGTTTGTTGGCGCGCTGGTGGCTCGACTTTTTGATAGAAACGTCTGTAGGGCTTACTTTGTAAGCATTTGATACCAATGACAGGCGTTTATTAACAATGGCTTGTTTTGAGTTGAGCTTTATTAGCCAAACCGTAACCAGCAGCGCAGAAATAGTAAGAACAACAATCATCCGGCTTCAAGCTCCATTGCCACCCTTAGTTGAGCGTCTAGCTGGTGATATTTCGCTTTTTCGTTGAAGCTTGGCACGCACTTGGCACTCTTATATTCACCAATTAGGTTACCTTGCTGGTCTTCCGATAGCGTTTTAAAGGCGAACAGTTCTTGAGTGACGTATTGCTCGCCCTCTAATCCTTGTACCTCGGTTATTGAAACAATGCGTCGCTTGCCATCGCGCATTCGTTCTACTTGGATAACCACATCAATGGTGTCGGCGATTTGGCGACGTAGTGAAAAGAGAGGCAGCGTTGCCTGGCTCATCATTAGCATGTTCTCCATGCGCACCAGTGCATCTGTTGCAGAATTGGCGTGAAGTGTACATAGCGAGCCTTCGTGGCCTGTGTTCATTGCTTGCATCATCTCAAAGGCTTCATCGCCACGAACTTCGCCTAAAATGATGCGATCTGGTCGCATACGTAGGGCATTTCGTACTAACTCTCTTTGAGTAATCGGCGTTAAACCTTCTGCATTGGCTGGGCGAGTTTCTGCACGCACCACATGGGGTTGTTGCAGGCGCAGTTCTGCTGTGTCTTCAATGGTGATGATGCGCTCTTGAGGCGAGATGCTGAAAGACATCGCGTTAAGCAGGGTGGTTTTACCTGCACCGGTACCACCCGCGACAAGAACGTTGAGGCGAGAGCGAACGATAATATCAATAAGCTTAATCATCGAATTCGACATCGCACCAAACTGTGCCAATTGGCTCAGTGTCAGCTTCTTTTCATTGAACTTACGGATAGATATGTAGGTTCCATCAAGCGCGAGCGGCGGGATCATGACATTGACACGGCTGCCGTCGTCTAGCCTTGCATCGACTAATGGATTCGATTCATCGATTCGGCGACCTACTTTGCTCACGATGCGTCGCGCTAAGTTGAGAAGCTGCTCTTCATTACGGAATTGGACCGTGGTTTTTTGCAGTTTGCCTGAACGCTCGACGTAAACTTCACGGTAACCATTGACCATGATGTCAGTGACCGTTTGGTCTTCAATCAGTGGTTGTAGTGGTCCCAAACCTAGAAATTCATTTAAGAGCTGTTCTACAGAATGAGTCACATCCTGATGACCGAGTGGTAGCTGCTTAGAAACCACAATTTCCGATACCATTTCTGAAATTCGAGCTTCAAGATCGGACGCACTTAAACTCACAACCGCTGATGGATCGATTGCCTTGATGATCTCTTCATGAATCACATGATAATGATCACGTAGCGAAGGAGCGGATGTTAACGTTTCATGCAACCGAGCTTGGTTGACTTCAATCGGATCAACCGTGTTTGCTTTTTGACCAAACATTATGCACCTCGCTTCCAAAAACGGCGGCTGTTTTGCTGCGATTCACCTGTGATTAATTCAACTAAAGAGTTGAACGCCACTTTTACTTTCCTGTTGCCTCTGTGGGCTGGTTGACCAAGTGATGACTTGCTCAAAAAGTGGTTCGGGGAGAATGGAATGACAACGTCTACCGGTACACCTAACGACTTTTTCACATCGTTAACTGAAATCATTGAGCCTGAATCGGACTTGGTGTGATTGAGCACAACAAGCGTTTGGGAGTCGGCTTGATTCTGAAGTCGTTTGATTATTTGACCTGCATTGCGGATAGAGCCAAGTGTTGGCTCTACGACAATTACTCGGATATCGGCACTTTTCAGTGCGTCAAAGCCAACTTGATCACGCAAAGAGTACGTCGGGATATCCACTAATAGGTAGTCTGAGTTTTGTAGGCAAAACTTAGTAAATTGGTCTAAAGCGCTCTTTTGTGGCCAAAATGGTGTGGCATCTAAAGGTAGATAGCCAGTAAAGAGGGTGTGCTTTGCTGATACACTGATCCCACTACGTTCGAAAACTAACGGGTCTAGTCTCTCTGGGTATTGTAAAAGCTCGATCAATGCTGAGTTTCCCTCAACATTGAGTAGCAGATCCAAGTCGCCCATTGAAAAGTCTAGGTCTAGACAAGCCACTTTCTTATCGATATCTGCAAGCTGTTGAGCAAGAGTTGCAGTAATGGTGCTGCTGCCTGAACCACCTTTTGCACTGACAACTGAGATGACTTTTTCATTTCGTTTTTCGCTGTTGTTTTGTAAAGCCGCGAAAGAAACGTGTTCTAGATCTTGCGGGGTCACAGGAGGAACTAGGTAATCACTCGCGCCTGATGCCAGCATGCCACGGTAGATGAAAATTTCATCTGAATGGCCGATAGCGATAATTTGACAACCTGTACGCTTAATCAAGCGCTGCACGGCTTGTTTTGACTCAGCCAGTTCACAATTCAACACATCGATAAATACTGTCTTGATGCCATGCTTTAGCACTTGTCGCACCACGTCGTCTTCTTGATTTGAAGAAACAGTGATGTTGTGGATACCAAAGTCATTCAGTGTGTGAGTAAGCGCTAGGGTGTCGAGTTGCTCAGACGCTGCGATCAGTACCATTAACTGGTGTACTTGATTCATAGCGAACCTCCTTGCGTGGTCGTCGAAGAACCATTATTTGGCTGTTGGTTTTGGGCTGGTGGAGCAAAGTAGTTATCGATACTAGAGACAGCTTTCTGCCCTTGCGCACCATTAATTGGCTGACCGACGATCAGGTCTTTAGGGTTGGCTACCATTTGCGCAAGCGCATTGGCATTTGCACACCCAAAATTGCGCTGAGTACGGTAGGCGTTGAGCGTCGTTCTTGGCGTTTTACCCGCGTCACAGGCTGTGACTTTGGCGCGGTAAGACTCGACTAAAATAGTGATGTCGCCTTTACCTTCTGTTGCTTCGTCTGCTACCCAAATTTGTGAGGGGTAGAGACCTGATTTGATAAGATGAAGTCTTACTTTCTCGAGCTGTTTTTCACCTTTCGGAGTTGTTTTTTCTATTTTGATCATCAAGCTACTTGCGCTGCCTCGACGAGCGATAAAGTCAGAAATATCCGCTTTTTCCTGAGTCGACAGTGTTTTCCCGGCAAGCGTTAGAGAGAACTTGTTAGTCACAGACACCACATCGACCGATGGTTGCTGAGTGGTTGGCGTAGGTGCGCATCCCGCAAACACAAATAGGGCAGGGAGCAATAAGGATAATTTATTCATGATGTCCTCAGTAATAGAACCCGTTGTCACCCAGCAAGCGAGGCTTGTGGTTGTCGGTGTATGTGTCTTGGTCGTGTGTTCTTTTACGCTGAATTCTTGGCCATGCTAGAAGACGTTCTACATCGCTTAGTGGAATGAGACCGTCGGTTGGTAGCTGCATTGAATCTGAACGAGTTGGCTGCACTAGGTAAGCTGTGACAATGATGATCAACTCTGTTTCTCGGCGAGTGAATTCAGTTGAGCGGAACAGACTGCCTAGCACAGGTACTTCACCGATAAGCGGCACTTTTTGTAGTTGTTCAATGTCTTCTGATTTCAATAAGCCGCCCAAGGCAAAGCTCTGTCCACTGGCTAATTCGATGGTGGTCGCTGCACTACGGGTAGTAAAAGAGGGGAAGTTAGTCCCATGTATCACTTGCTGGCTTTCGATGGAGACGTTACTGACCTCAGGGTTCACCTTTAAACTGATGCGATTTTGGCTGAGCACCGTTGGAGTAAAGTTGAGTTTTACACCGAAGTCTTTGTACTCGATTTGAGTGGTATCAGCAGTGATCAAAGGCAATGGAACCTGACCACCCACCAGAAACTCAGCATCTTCGCCCGACATCGCCGTCAAGTTAGGCTCAGCCAGTACAGACATCATGCCGTTTGTCGCTAGTGCATCAATCAGTGCGGTAATGCTTGGTTTGCCCCAACTGCTGACATTCGGCAGCTTTGAGAATGAAAACTGTCCAACACCACCTGCGATAGAGCCCCACTTGATACCCAACTTGTTCGAAACATTTCTCGATACTTCAGCGATTTTCACTCGAATGTTGACCTGGTTTGGCATGGTGACAACCAATTGATTGATCAGCTCATCTTCATTGGATTGCATTGGCTGATCTTTAGTCGTCGTATTGCTACTACCTGTACCGCTTTGAGTGTTTGAGCTTTCTTGTTGCTGGGTTTGGTCAACAATAGGAGACAAGTAACCTTTCGCTAAGGACACGATATTATGCGCCATCATAGGTGAAGGCACTTGCCCTTTTAGCCATAGTTTTCCACCCAGAGATTCCGCGTTTACGGACGCTTCTGGGAACTTGTTTTTGACCAATTCATTGAACTCGCGGCTGTTGTGAGTCACGCGAATCTTATTGGTATAGATGACGCGTTCTTGCTCGTTCAAAACAGTGATAGTGGCACTGCCAGCTCGTTTACCAAATACCATTACCTTGGTGTTGGTTAAGGTCTGGTAATCAGCAATATGGGTGCTAGAGATGAAAATCGACTTCGCTTTTTCTGGTAAGCGAATCATTTTTGCCTCATTGATTGTCACATCAAGCGCAGATGCTGCTGATGCGAAAGAGAGGCACAGGCTTGATAGTAGGAGAATCCCCCACCAACGACAGGTACTAGCCATTGTTATCAGCTCCGGTTTTATTGTTGATCGTTTTGTTGTCGGCTCTAAACTCCACCAAACCGACGTCAGGCAGTACCTGAGTTGTGTCTGGCGAGATGGCTTTCAGCGTCGCTGAATTTGCGTGCTGAGTTTGATTTGGGTCTTCGTTTTGTCCGCGTAAGACAAGTGTTAACTTGCCTAATTGCTTAGCCAAAACAACTTGGTTTGCTTGCTCGGGTGTTACCTCTAAAGAGACACTGCTGTCGTCAGGGATACCATTTTCATAATGATTAGATTCGCGGGCCTTTTGATAAGACTCAGCTGTTTGCTTGTCATTAAATGCCAAGACTCTCACATCATGAGCGATCGTTGTGACATACAAACCCTGCGAAGAATTGCCATAACGAAGCAGCTCACCATCTTGTGAACCGAGTAGGAGAATATCCACGTGGTCGCCCGGTTCAATAAATCCCGAATTTGATGTCACCTGATCAACAGGCACTGAGATAGCGCGATAACCGGGTTGTAACTTTAATGAAAGCGAGTAGCCGCCTTCTGGCTCGGTAATATCCGCTTTCGACAATATTGAGTCTTTGACAAGCTTGGTACGCGCAAGCCCCGACATAGAGTGATCAGCAGAAATATCTTCCGGTGTCACATGGTCGATGTAGTTCTCCAACTCTTGTTGTGGAACTTCTTTCCATCGGAACGAGTTTGGTGTGTAGGCTTGACCTATCTCTATCGTGCGAGTTGGAACCAGCACTTTGACCGTTTGCTTAACGGCTTGTTTAGAAGAGGTGGTCGCAGACTCGCTATTGGTTTGGCTCAACAGCAAAACGGATATTCCGAGCACCGAGCAAAATAACGACAGCAACATGAGTCGCTTGGCAGTCATAACTATTCCTTTAATTTGCAATAAACGGGCTTACTCTGAGGCTTGTTGTGCGTTTTTTAGTTGGTCGACTACAGTACCGTAGGCGTCACTGATAGCTGTGGTTAGCTGACCGTTCTCACCGCCAACAAAATTGAGTAGTACGACTGCCATTGCTGCTGCGAGAATGGCGTATTCGATTGCGGCTGCACCGCGTTGCTTTTTCTTGTTCAACATTTCTTGTTTCCTAGATGAAAACAGCCTCAGCAGAGGCTGTTGTAGTAATTAATAAGAGGTTTTAGTGCCTATTTGGCAATAAGTCGGTAGAGGTAGCGGCCGTCGTAACTTTGAGTACCAACTTGGCTTTCATCCATGGTTGTCATATTCAAACCGAGGACACGACCATAAGGAGCAGGATCGCTGGTGATATAGGAACTATGGTTGGAATAACCTCCACCAGTGACTTCGTTAAACTTAAAGACATTCGCATTGATAGGAAGTAATCCATACAGCTCTGCTTTTGATGGGTAGCGCCAGTTCGCTTTGCCACACACCTTTTGTGTATTTCGTGTTGAAATTAAAGGTGTTACCTCTACGTATTTCTTGAAACGACTGCTGTCTCCGTTGGTAAACAGTTGCCAAACGAGCTTGCTGTCAGTGTCTTGTGCGCAAATGGCATTTTGGCGATCGGCAACAACGCTCCCTTGCATATCTAGGTACTGGTACGTTGTCGCTTTTTCTCTAACAAGGCGTCCTAAGATGACGGCATCTATAGTACCGCCGACTTCCGAACTACGGACATCTTGGTAGCTGCGCTCAGAACTGTAGTTTGTGATGTATTGTTTGGTGTCTTTTGCTTGATTCGACCAGTAGTAAAAAATCACACCACCGTAATAGCTAGATTTGTCATACTCCGGATCCAGCCCTCGGTGATGAGGGAATGCATCTGTATCGATTGTTATGGTCGAGTTTGAGCTAGAGATTGCTTTAGTTTGTAGTGAAAGTAGCTGGGACAGCGCTGGTACTTTCCAATCGTTGAAGCCACATAAGTTCGCATCATTAGTGCTTTCTAACAGGCCGTTACTGCCTAAGACACTTGCTACACCAGATGCTGAAGCGTCATAAGCAAGATCGTCAGCACCTTTTGGTCGGCCGTCTTTGAGCAGTGTCCAAACTCGGCGTTTGCCTGTGATATTAGTGTCCTCAACACAACGCCAGCCTTGTTGGTAGGTGGTGTCTTTTGGTAGGTAGTTACCTAACTCGTCCAATTTAGCGAAGCGGTTGCTGACCATTGCGTCTGTTTGAGAAACGCTAAAGCCATTGTCTTTTGCCAGTTTCAGTCCATCTTTTGCTAGCACTTTTGATTGTACTAAGTTGTGGATTGTGGCCGTCGTGTTCATCTCACTGACAAACTTCTGGAACAACGTACTTAGGGTGGCAAACTCCAAGCCTAGCGTTTGTGTTGATGTATTCAGCTCGCTTACGAACGAATTAACCATGCCATATTGATACTCTAAGTCTGAGATAGCCTTGTATAGGTCTAAACTTGCTTGGTGAATATCCTTAGCCAGTGACGCAGAGCTTAGTGCGTTGGTTGAGCTTGATAGAGTTACGGACTTTTGCTGCATGAACGCCAATTTTTGAGCAAACTCAGAACCAGAGACTAATGCGCTCAGTGCAACGGTGTTTTGTTCTAATTTAGCGACTTGTTCTTTATACGCTTTGACTTTATTAATGAATTCAAGGCTTTCAGCATCAGTTCGGCTTTGAGCAACAGATGCCTGAAACTCAAGAGCTTTTAGCTTGAGCTTTGTATTCTTAAGATCATCTGCCCATGGTTGGGTTAAAGCCTGCAGTTCTACTACTTTAGCTTGAGCTTCCGTTTCTAATGCAGCGTAACCTTTGCTCTTAGATTGGTTGGCGGTTAGCCAGGTTTCTAAATAAAGCTCTGTAGCGCTAATCTTCGTATCTTGTGTACTCAGAAAGGTGGTTATTTCAGTCGTCGCGCTATTTACACCAGTGAGTAACTTTGTACCTGATGGCAATTGCCATTTAGCGTATGCGTATTTTGAATAATATTGCTCAACAGATTCTTGGCCTTTGTTGATAGTGACAGCGACGCCATTTTTATCCGCTAATACATTCACTGACTTATTCGATACCAAGTAACCACTTCTTAGATTTGAAGGGAGTGTTGCAGGATCTCTCTGCGACAACGTGATCACTTCATTGGTGTCTGGAAGTGTCCAACCCGCGATACCACAATCATCTAGTTGTGCGATTTTATCGAAGACAGTATTGATGTCTGAAGATATTCGTTCTGCCCAAAATGTCGGTTCCCCTTGTCCTTTATCATCGTATTCAGCAATACAATTGAGCGAGTACGTATTCCATGAGCCACCGTAACCAAAGTCAGCAGCTTGAGAACGGGTTTTCATTGGTACGAATTTTAGGCCGATAAAGCGACTGCTTGCTGCTGTTGCCCAAAGCGTGTCGCTGGTTGAGTTTGCGACACCTTCTTTCGCATGTGCTTTTAGTCGGATACCGACACTAGCCTTGTCATATGCTTCAGGGCCAATGAACTGTGGGTTCGAAACAGCAGGGTGCCAAGTCAGGCCTTTGTCGTTGGTGAACTCATAGTGTTCAGCTTCATCAAAGCGAACAGACTGGCCATCAACGTTAGCCGTTAGGTAGTCCCACTCAAAACCATTGGTCTTGATTGGGTTTGAGCCAGTGAAGGTGTTGGTAATCTCAGGCGAGGTTGGTGCTGGAATCTCAAACACTTTGGTGAAGGCTTGTGTGGTTAATGCTGCTACGCCATGAGGCATGCCATTCGTCGGATTTTGAGCGACGCGTAATTGAACCTCACCGATATTCTTGTCTACGTTACCGATCACAACCGGTTTGGCAGTGACTTTAGTCCAAGTCGAGCCTGAGTCGATCGTGACTTCGAAATGCTCTGGTTGTGTGAATTCGCCAAAGTATGTCCAATCTAGTGTGTTGTCCGTATCGTTCACCACTAGGCCTGTTGGAGCATTGGGTGCAGATGGACGAACGGTAAACGCAGTATCATTTGTCAGCTCTGATCCACTAGGACGACCGGTGATTGGATCTCGTTTGACTCGTACTTGAATTGAGTTAACAGCGTAAGCTTGATCGTTTAACTGATAAGGTTTCTGAGTAACCGTTGCCCAACCAGTATTGAGTACATTGATCTCGTAATCTGCAGCTTCTGAAAAGCCTGTTGCGAATGTCCAATCAAATGTGTCTAACCCATCGTGAGTGATTGGAGATGTTGGTGCCGATGGCTTGTCAGGTGTCACCGAATATGGCTTATCTGAGCATAGCGTTTCACCAGGATCATGTTGAGGATCTGTTCCGGCTTTCACTCTTACACAGACTTGTCCCTTAGCAAACTTCTCATCTGGGACTGCTTGTGGGTTGCTAGTTACCGGGCTAAATGTAAGACCTCTGTCTAGTGAGTATTCGTAGAAGTCATTGCCTGCAAACTCTGTAACTTCTGTCCACGCAAATGTGTTTTCAGCATCATCAATAATCGGCAGGGTTGGCGCAACAGGCTGGTTTTCTGAGCGAGTGAAAGCCGTACCAATCACTAGTGGATTGCCTGCAGGGCGAGCATCTTGCAAATTAGATTTTACACGGATAGAGATGCTGTTAGCCGGAAGTGAAACGTTGCCAACCACATATGGCAGTTCAGTGACAGTATTCCAACCGTTACCTAGGTTAATCTCGTAGAAAGATGGCGCATCATATCCAGAGACCCAAAGCCAGTTGATCTGATTCGTGCTGTCGTTTGCAAAATCCAGCACAGGTTTTACTGGTTGCGCCGGGGTTACTGTCATCGGTTTGTCTGAAATAGCACTTAAGCCGGTCGGGTGACCTAGGGAGTCATCCTTCGCGATACGTACTTTTAGATGCCCAACTGGAATATCTAAGTCTTGAATGCGTTGAGGCTTTTCAGTTGCTTTTACCCAGTTAGCACCGTTATCTAGAGAGTACTCGTAAAGAGAGAATTCATTAAAAGAATCGACCAGCGCCCAATCAAATTCGTTGCTAGCGTTGTCCACGGTGACCCAAGCGGGTGCTGCCGGGACTGTCGTAAGCGTAAATGCTTTGTTTGAAAGAAGCGGTTTACCTGCTGGAGTATTACGAGCACTAGAGGCTGCGACTCGTACCTGAATAGCGCCTTTATCGAATGCCTGTTTTCCAACCACAATTGGTTTGCGAATCACAGTCGACCAGGTGCTACCGGAATCTACGGAATATTCGTAGTCTGTGTTTTGATTGAATCCACGCACAAACTGCCAGTTGAAAGTATCTGATGCATCATTGACTTTACCGTGCTTGGGCGCTGGTGGCTTAACCACGATTTCACTACCGTCGATATCTTCTTGCGAGACTTTGAGCTGCTCTCGGTATTCCTTGCCGAGTTGATCCAGAGCACCCTCTGTCCCAGACGCACCGTGTGAAAGTCGATCCGTTTTGGCTTTGAACTCGACCAAATCAAGATCAGCAAGCTTGTACATTGCACCTTTGCGGGCGTTAACTTGGTCGACGCCTGCGTCTACTGAAGCTTTTTGAGCTTCTTGCAGTACGCGAGTCACACCACGCGCAAACATGTGCACTTCACGGCTTTTTGCCGAATTTGAAGCAGAGTAATCACCCAATGCTAGGCTTTTGTCGATCCCAAGGTCGTTAGCAACAAGCTCAGTCGCATCATCGAAGCTGATACCGCTGGTCTTTGACACACTGGCAATCAGTGAGGTAACCGGGCTCACTACGTCCGAGTTGTTACTTGGTACTTCTAAGGTAAACCCAGATTCAATTGCGTGGTTGGGGGAGTCCATATCTACGGTTATGCCTGCTACGGCTTCAACCAACACTTTGTATTGAGCCACATCATCGTCGACATTGAGTTGGAATTGTCCTTTGGCGTCCGTTGTCGCAATTTCTCCATCGGCAGAATCACACATCGCATTGCTATTTTTGTCTAAACAGACCTTGGCTTTGTGCAAATAACCATCTAACGCTATGCCTGAAATATTCGAGGATTTTGGCTGAGTTTGTGACTGGCTAAGCTTGGGATCTGACTCTGCACCACCACAAGCAACAAGCATTGTAGAGACGAGTGAAATACCCGCCAATTTGTATGGATTCCTTACCACTTGAACTCCAAAAGATTTATAAATTACCCGTAAGAAAGGCTGAGAATATTAATTTAAATGATAGTAGTTATCAATATCATTTGATCTTTTATTTCGTTAAGTGATTTAATAGCAAAATAAAATACTATCAACGCAACAATAAACTAGGTGAATCGGTCGAAAAAATGCACAATAATTTTTTAGTATGCAAACTATCACTAGCTATATCTAGTGTCTTAATGGTCGCAGGATGCGGAGGCGGTTCTGATGGCGAAAACCCAGTTGGATCTACTACTTCAGGCTATGCATTTCAAAGTTCATTAGTATGTGCTGATGCAGATCTGAATGGTGTATGCAGTGAGCAGGAAAAGCAGCTTGAAGAGGTTTCTGGTTATGCAAAACAGCGCCAGTATGATGGTGCAATTTTAACCGCTTCACCGAGTATGGCGTTGGTTACTCCATTCACCACTTTGATTCATAGTGAGATGATGTTTAATCCTGGCGTCAGCAACAATGTTGAACAAGCCAAGGCCTCACTTCAAAGTAAATTGGGTGATCATGTTGGTGTTAATTTTTCTTCACTAGATACAACGTACGGCCCTAAAGATCAGTCTAATGTGTTGCTAAAATCTCTGAAAAAGGCACAAACTGATGGGAAGCAAGCTGCATACACCAACATCGCTCATGCGCTCGATCTCATGATTGAGCATAAAACGCTAGATCTATCCGATGTCGATGTTGCGGGAACCGCTTCGAGACACTTACAGATTGAGGATGCTTTGGTCGTTCGTGGCTCTCAATCGGTGCCAGAATTCTCTGGTGCGAAGTCTATCGCTCTGAACCCAGCGAGCAGCCAGATTGTGTTTTTAACGGCGAATGATGTGGTTATGCAAATCGATAGCTCTTCACGTAATAAGCCTGTGACAATTGATGGTGATCTTGCTTCCCAAGCGAATTTTGATGGTGTTGGTATTCGTTCGTACGACGACGATTACGACGATCATGATGATGACGACGATGACGATGACGACGATGATGGTGACCATGGTAGTGGCACCGGGGGAGGCGAAATACCGGTAGACTCTAATGAAATTGTTCAGTTAGTGCCTGCGCTGAATGGCGTTCAGGCCTATAAGCTTTATAAGCCGACCTCCCATGTTTCCTCGACAGCGAGTGATGTTTGTAATAGCAAAGGCTCGAACGGTATTTTCTTATCGAATCTAAGTGACACCAATAACAATAATAATGGCGCAAAAGCGTACGCTATTGATAGCTATAGCGGCCAAAGTGGAGGAACACTACCTCCAATTCCGACGCCGAAACCCAAACCTGCCGTGACTCCTAATTCGAGTGAATCTTGTATTAACGATAACTTCGCTAAAGTGGTTCCATTGCTGCAGAGCGGTTCGTTATTGGCAGTTAAAAATACGGGAGGTTCGATTTACTCGCAGCAAGAGCTCAAATCGTTAAGTGCCGACAAGTTAACGATGAAAAGTTGGCGCCATACTCTTAAATCTTCTTCACCTCAAATCATGCCATCGTATGACCAGAGTGAAGCCTTGATTGTTTACAAAAATTATTTTTCGAGCGCCAATTTAGCGGCTGAGGTTATTGATACAACTAACTTATCCACTAAGAGGACGATTGATAAGTTGAACCTGAAAACCGCCAATATTGTAGCGAACCAGCAAATTTTGTTGGGGCTAGACAGTAACAAGCTTGAATGGGTGTCAAACTCGATTCAGCAAACGGTACTTGGGGAGTTAGATGTCGACTCCACCATCAGTAAGATAGCAACATCGAAGGATGGCAAAATAAGTGCGGTTGCTACAGCGAACACTCTCTATATCGTTGATAACACGAATAGAACCTTGTTAGTACAAGAGGTGTTGAGCAGCTCGGCAATCAATTCTTTGTATGTATTAGCTGAAAAAGTGATTGCGCTGACTTCTTCTGGGGTAGATTACTATCAATTCCGAAATATTAGTGGTCCAGCTCTTAAAGTTGGCAGCCAACTGGTAACAAAAGAGCTCCTTAAAAAATGGGAAGACAGTGGAAACTCAAGCTGGAACTCTACTAACTTGGGCTACATTCTTTCTCAAACAGGAACCGAAAGTAGCATTTCTGATAAATTCAAAAATGTTAATCTTTCATTCTCTCCTTCTAACGCAACAACCTCAAGTGGCATCACTGGAGTGAACGTTAGCGGCTTAGAACGAGGCGAGTGGTTAACCTTCTATAAATCTCTATAAGAGTTTTGGGTAGTGAAAGAGGGGAGGTTAGCTCCCTTCTTTTTACATTTTTGCCTCTAAGCTTTATTAAATAATTCCCCCCGAATATCATTTTTACCACCCAATATTTACTCGCCTTATAAGCATAAAAAACAAAAGTTAATCATTTGTTACTCGACATAAAACCGGAGTATGATACTGGATTACTATTTAGGATTTGGTTGTTATGAGTGCATCGAAGGCGAGCTGGAAAACGCCGCAAAACTTTTTATTATTGATTTCGATTGTTGTACCTATCGCGTTTTCGAGCTGGATGGCTCTGTTGAACAACTTCGTGATAGAGAAAGCTAACTTTGATGGTGCCGATATCGGCTTGCTGCAAAGCGTTCGTGAAATTCCGGGCTTTTTAGCTTTTACTGTGGTGTTTGTGTTGGCTTTCATCCGAGAACAACGTTTCATGTTGGTATCGCTGGCAATGCTCACTGTAGGTACTGCGATTACTGGCTTGTTCCCTTCACTTACCGGCCTTTTGTTTACCACCATTTTGATGTCGACGGGCTTTCATTATTTTGAAACCCTCAAGCAATCTTTGTCCCTACAATGGCTGAGCAAAGAAGAAGCGCCAGAGATGCTAGGTAAAATGATCTCGGTTGGTGCGTTAGCATCTCTGCTTACTTACGGCTCTATCTGGGTGATGTTGGAGCAGTTAAAGCTCGATTTCGTTTGGGTATATGGCATTACTGGAGGGCTAGGTTTTGTTCTGGTACTCGTGATGACTTTTGGCTTCCCTGAATTTCAAACGAAGACCCAACAAAATAAGAAGTTGGTGCTGAGAAAGCGTTACTGGCTGTACTACGCGTTGACCTTCATGAGTGGTGCTAGAAGACAGATATTTACGGTTTTCGCAGGCTTCTTGATGGTAGAGAAGTTCGGTTACTCGGCGGCAGACGTTACTCTACTGTTCTTAATTAATTACCTGTTTAACTTCTTGTTTGCTAAGCGTATCGGCAAGTTCATTGGTGTAGTGGGTGAGCGTAAAGCGCTTATTTTCGAGTACGTGGGTTTGATTGGCGTGTTTGTCGGTTACGGCTTGGTGCAAAGTGCGGAATGGGCGGCAGCATTGTACGTGATCGATCATCTATTCTTTGCTTTCGCTCTAGCAATTAAAACATACTTCCAGAAGATTGCCGATCCGGCTGATATGGCTTCCACTGCGGGTGTGTCTTTCACTATCAACCATATTGCGGCAGTCGTTATTCCTGTTGTATTCGGTGTGATTTGGCTCTCTTCGCCTGCGACAGTGTTCTACATTGGTGCAGCAATGGCGGCGGTTTCTTTGGCGCTGTCTTTGAATATTCCGAAGAAGCCAGAAGAGGGCAACGAAGTGCGAATGTTTAGCTGGCGCTAATGTCACGGTCACCTAACGTGAGATAAATAAAAAGCTCCAATAGCGATATTGGAGCTTTTTTAGTTTCTGCTGTTCGCTCGTCTACACGATTTGTTGCTCTAAGGAGTCAGCAAAGCGCTTCTTGTAACTGCGTAACATGCTAAAGCTGGCGATTGCCGTTAGAGTTTCCGCGAATAGAATACTTGCCCAAATCCCTTGTTCTGGGAACAGCTTTGGCAGAATGATGATACCTAAAGCCACGAACACAAAACCGCGAGCAAGAGATATCAGCGTTGCCTGTTTAGGTTTGGCAGTCGCTTGAAACAGGTTAGCAATCACTAAGTTGATTCCCATTAGCGGCACACCAAAGAAAAAGAAGGTGAGTGCGGTCGCGGATAACCCTATCAAATCACTTGAAGCTCCCAGATAAAGCGCTGCGATTTGAGGGGCGAACAGATACACAATCCCCATAAATACTAGGCCACTGCCGACCGCACTTTTTAATCCTAAGCGGAAGATTTCTTCGATGCGATTTGGCTGGTTCGCACCATGATTAAAGCTAATGATAGGCTGACAAGCTTGAGCAATACCGACCATCACAAATAGAGCAAAGACCCCGATGTTGGCTGTTAAACCATAAGCGATAATGTGGTTCTCACCAAACTGATCCAACAGTACATAGTTGAACAGCAAGATCGTCATAGCGGCTGTTACTTCAATGAAGAAAGTTGGAGTGCCAATCTTAAGGATGCTTGGCAGTTTATCAAAACCAATGCCTTTTAAACTCAGCGTTAAGGTGCCTTGTTTACGTACAAAGTGACTCAATAAAATACACGCGATGACACCCTGCGCTATGGCTGTGCCGTAGGCGGCCCCTTTCATGCCCCAGCCCCATTTTAGGACGAAGAAGTAATCCAATACGAGGTTGACCACTGCACCAATCGACATGGCGTAAGTCGCCAGTTTTGGGTTGGTATCGTTACGCACAAAGCACGATATAACCCAAGCTAACGAGTAGAGCACGAAGAACTGCAGCATTACAGATAGGTAGTCGTGAGTGAGCTCTGCCATGTACCCAGAAGCACCCATCAGTGCAATAATCTCATCGAGCCAATACAAGGCAACGCTGACGGTTACTGTGCTAAACAGAGCGGTGATCAACATCGATTGATTAAACAGAGTTTGCCCAGAGGTTACGTTGCCTTTGCCCACTTCAATAGACATCAGCGCCGCACCACCAATACCAACCATCATGGCGATTGCAGTGAATATTGAGAAAGCAGGGATAGTTAGAGCGATAGCGCCCAAGCCATCAGGACCGACACCATGCCCAACGAACCAAGCGTCTCCCATGATGAAAAGGGATTTGATCACCATGCCGGTTAACGCAGGCCAAAGGTATTGATAAAAGGATTTAGATATTGGATCGGTTTTTAGGTTGATGGCCATTCGAACAAGCTCCCAACAATTTGGATGTACCAAAATGGATGAAATAAAGAGGGAGCATTATCGGAACTTAGTGGCAGCTAAAAAAGGGATTATCTGCGTATTATATTGCACTATCTGCACATCGGGTTCGAAACTGTGCCGGTGACTCTTTCATCTGTCCGCGATAAAAACGGCTGAAATAGGCCGGGTCTTCGAAGCCGAGTTCAAAAGCGATGGTCTTGATGGTCTTGGTTGAGAAGATCAGCTCGCGATTCGCTTCTAAAATGATCCGATCGTGGATCAATTGAGTGACGGTTTTACCTTTTTCAGCTTTGACGATCTCGTTAATGCGTTTGTTGGTTATCGACAGAGCTTGCGCATAAAAATCACAATGTTTATGGGTGGCGTAGTGCTGCTCAATCAAATCAACCACCTTGTTCACTCGACTATCGCGTACTTCACCTTTCAATGAGGATTGGCTAGCAAAGCGCAGGATGTAACGCAAAAAGCTATTCATGAGTGATTCTACTATGTCCCAGTCGCTCTCTTCTCGTGCGCACTCTTCTTTCAGCATGTTGAAAATAGGCAGCAGGTAGCAGTTGCCTTCTTCACTGCAATCCAAATAGGGAGGGCGGCTTTGGTGCATGGCGAAAACTGTGTCGACTAGCTGAGTGTTGCGATGGTTGGTTTTAACAAAACCAGGGGTGAATACCAGTAAACGAGCATTTTCTCCGACTAGCTCCGAGCGGTGTACTTGGCCCGGTGCAATGGTGAAAATACGGCCGACCTTGTTGTCGTAGTCAACGAAATCAATGCTCTGACTGCCATGGTTATTCACGCACCATACTAACTCCCAGTATTCATGCCTGTGCGGCTCTAAGAACGCATCATCACTGTTAGACAGTTCTGTCACGCGACAAGGTTGACCTTTGACAAGACGCATGTGTTTGATGGGAGTACTCATGACATTCCTTTGTGGAGAGATAACTAAAGGTACTAACCAGAGCTAGCAATAATGGCTGAGTCTAATGTAGTTGATCTCGATGTTTAAGTCATTCGCTTGGTGAGCGATTCGATATGAGAAGGGGCTGGCTGTAAAGGGGCAGTAGGTTGTGAGGGAGTATTTGAGCTAAACAAAACCCCAGAAGCGGATTGTGAGCTTCTGGGATAGTTTGAATACGGTTTATCTTAGTTCTTAGTTGTTTAGCTACTTAGCTACTGCTTGCCGTTTTAAGCGTTGAACGCAGCTTGAAGATGCTCTTAGGTGCTTTAGTTAGCAGGATGCCACAAAGTAGAGGGATCATCATAAGCAGAGACTGTTCTGATAGCACCTCACCATTGATGTAGCAAGAGATCAGCAGCGCAACCACTGGGAAGATAAGGAAACAAATGGATGCTTGGAACGGCGTCGAAACCTGACCTAGTTTGAAGTAAGCCACAATACCGCCGACACTCGCTACAAAACCTAGATACACGACCGCTGAGATAGAATCCCAAGTGAAAGATTCTACGTTCACGTTCTCGCCAACAGCCGATACAGCAAACAAGAAAATCGCAGCAATGAAACTTGGTACAGCGTTGTAAGTCAGTACCTCGATGCCTTTACAGTGTTTTTGAACTAACACGTACATTACCGCGTGAATTGCGACCGCAAGACCCAGGCAAACCGTACCGATAAAGTAGTCATCACCGCCCATTTGCATTTCGTTACCAAGAATTAAGCACAGGCTTATAACCGCAGTAACTAGGCCGAATATTTGATGCTTCGCTAAGCGTAGACCAAGGAACAAACCCGACATCAGCATCACAACAACAGGCATGTTAGCGAAGATGATCGAAGCAAGAGCAGAAGAGATGTATTGCTCACCATAGATCATCAAAGTGAACGGAATCGCAAAATACATCAGTGCCACAATAAGCAGCCATTGACGCTTGCCTTCAGGGAACAGCATAGGTTGATTGAAGGCTTTTGCTAATACTGCAAGCAGAGGGGCTGCAAGTAAAAAGCGCAGTCCAGTAGCAAAAATTGGTGGGATAGAATGCAATGCCACTTCCATAGCGAACCAAGTGGTTCCCCAAATTAAGCAAACAGAGACAAAAAGCAAGATAGTTAGCGACTTCGAATTCATGGTGACTGCTCATTAATAATTATTTTAAATCATAGGCTTGTAGCGCCTTAATGACGTGGCACAGTATAAGGAGGTCGTCGGAGAAAAAGTTTGTCTTTTTGTCTCTAATTGGAATGAAATGTAGAAATTAAATCTCCAATATAACTATTTAAAAGTAAATATTTTCACTAATTGATATTTTTATAAAGTCATTATTCTTTGTAATGTTTAATCTTAGTTTAAGAATTGACCAATTAAGTGAAGAAGGGTGATTTGGCTGAAATCAACCCAGCCGTTTGCAACTGCTCACGGGATCCTCACTTTCGGTCAAGTAGGGCTGACGAGTACGTTTATTTGCTCTGTTCCCGAATGCCCTCTTTTAGATAAAATCGTTATTAGTCGCAAAGTTATCGTATTAAGTGTTTAAAGTTTATTTGGTTCACGTTCATACTGAATAAAGACGACATAGTATGGAAATGAGGTAGGGCATTTGAAAAACACAATCGACTTAAATCTGTATCGATTTTTGGACCTGCTTTATGAGCAACAATCTCAGGCGAAGGTGTGCCATATTCTGGATATCAGCCGCGCAACGTTTAATCGTCATCTTTCCGATTGTCGAGATTTATTTGCCAATGAGTTATTCATTGCGACCAAAGGTGTTTATACGCCGACTTTGTTCACCACGCAATTGATGCTAGTGGTAAAAGAACCGTTGGAAAAGCTAGAGCAAGCGCAGCAACTATCGCAGTCGTTTATCGGTAACGATTCGAACATCGAATATGTTTTTCACGCCGCCAACCCACTGAGCACACTGTTTACGGTTCCTCTGTTGCAGGGGCTTACTAATGAGGAATCTAAGCCCAAGATATCGATGATGGACTGGTCTTTAGATGGCGTTGAATTCCCTAAAGCAGGGACCTTAGCGATTGGTGTGTCGGGCTACCCGAATGAACTCAATGACCGCATTGTTGAGCGCAAAGTGGGTTCGTTGGAATTGTTTGCTTATGTAGCGGATACCCACCCTTTAGCGAAAAACGAAGCCATTGACCTTAACCAACTAGAGAGATTTGATACGGTGCGCGTTTCGATGGGATCATTGGATGCTAACTCCTATTACGAACGCCTAAAAAAAACGCACAGGCTTGGTATTGCAACAAAAGCTGACTGTTGCATCGGTATCCTCCGCATTGGAATGTGTTCAAGTCAGCCAGTATGTCTACGTTGGCTTTGATATGAATTTGGCTTCAACCCCAAGTGGGCTGAGCAAACGACCTGTTTTATTCAATGGAGAAGCGGTGACTTTTGATGTAGGTATTCAGTATCACCGTGCTTGTTATCAGCACCCTATAGTGAAGCGTATTGAACAGATCTTAAGTGAGAGCTTAGAAAGCTATTGATTATATAGCTGACAACAACAAAAAACGCGCCGATGCCGGCGCGTTTTAGTTACTGTCTAATTGAAGACTACTGAGTGTTACAGCTTAACTTCTTCAATGTCACTTGGCTTCCATGTTTGGTCATACCAAGCTTCTTGAGGACCGTAGAGTCTTAGAATCGTGAACCAACCTTTTCCTGGTACCGTCTCAATCCAGTTCGCTTCTTTGCCTTCAGGTGCTGTTGGACCAAAGTACAAATCAACCGAGCCATCTTCATTTTCAATAAAATCATCACGCTGGTTATTCTTGCTTGGCAGCGGCTGACTGGTTTGTAGCTCTGAACGCGTTTGTGTGTCGTAAGCTACAATCGACCAGAAGTTCTTAGCAGGAACATTCGCAGGGATATTCAATTTATAGTGCTTACCGCCATCAAAATATTCACCGTCTTTCGCTTGATCAAGTAATGCATATTTAGAGCCTTTTTCTATCAGCTTGAGCGACATAGCTGGGGTATTCACCGTAGCAACATAGAAGAAGTAAGAACGAGCATCTAGGTTGCGTCCGCCTTCACCTTGGTCAACAAGCCATTGGTAATCGTCACCAATAAATGCAGTCTTCCATAAACGATCTTCATAAATGTAAGCCTTCTTGTCTCTTGGCTGGAAGTACAAAGATCTTGCCGTTGCGTTACCAATCGCGACGCCGTCTTTCATCAGTTTCTTCATGCGCTCATCGGGTGCAAAAGGTTTGTTCTTTTGAATACCAATACTCGACATCAGTCCACGCAGTTCAGGGGCGATGAATGACACCGGCTCTTTGTCTAACACGGTTTTAATTTCTGAATAGAAGTGCTCATCGTTCGCATGAATGGTATTGAACGCTTTGCCACTCCCCGAGATGAACTCCATTTCTGGTTGGTCATCTTTCTTCGCTAATGGGTAGATTTTTAGTTTTTCTTTATATGCTTTCACCGCCGCATCGGTTTTACCATCTTTCAGAAATCCGCGAGCGATAAACCAGTTGGTATAACTGGTGGATTGTGAAACAAAGTAACCCTCAGGCACTTCGCCTTCATAGCCTGGAGGTAAAATCAGGTATTTACCGCCTTTGCCTTTATCTGGTCCTACGATGCCTAGGTCAGTCACAAAGCGGAAGAACGCATCGTTCACCGTAGTTGGCCCCATACCCTCAGGTACTTCAATGACGGTTGGGCCATCTTTCTCCAAGTCTAGGAAAACAGAAGCGTAAACCGTGTCGGTGTTACCGGTTAGAAATAGTGGGTTTGAATCCATCAGGTTATCAAATACCACCACTTGGTTTGATGATGTTGAACCTATCTCGGCATGACCAACGCGCAGTGCTTCAACCGAAGCCATTGGAATTGCATTGAGGAACACTTCCGTTGAGCGAAGTGTATCTAAATTGTCGTATAGTTTTTGCGCTGTTTCAGCCGTTGGCGCACCATCTTTAAAGTTCAGCTCACCAATGCTGGTTTGTACTGTATCTGCCGTCATAATGCTCGGCGGGATATCGGTATTGTAGTTTTCCGTCGCCAGTACTTGATGTGAGATAAAGAGACTGCTCGCCAACACAAGTGCTTTTAGCTTCGACTTAATCATGATGTCACCTTTCAGTTTCGTTTCGATGCACTTACTTTAAGCGAGTCGACAAAACATATCTGATACGCGATAGGCTCAAAAATGAGCTTCAAAGTGAGGAGTAATGTGCAAGGGTTAGAAGACGCTCGCAGAACGGTGTGGATACGCTGCAATAAACAGTTCTATAGACAAAACAAAGCCCGCACTTGGCGGGCTTGTGAGTCGTAATTTTGATCTTTACTGCGTAACGGGTTTGACTGTCTTGGACTGTCGGATTGCAAGAATCAGTTGTGGTAGCAGTGACATGATGATCATGCCTGTCATGAGTGAGTATTGTACCGCAGTGAAGGATTCGCCCATCAAAACCATACCTGTCACGATGCCCGCTACTGGGTTGGCGATACCACCAAAGGTAAAATCAACCACAGTCATACGTTGTAGCAGCCATACATACATGCCGTAACCCAGCGCTGTGTTTAGCCCAATTACCCAAACCAAGCCCATTGCGTTACGAGTATCGAAATGAGTCACCGCATTCACATAAGGCTGCGGGTCGATGAAGGCATGAACGCCAGACGCGACAGACAAGATTGCACCGCCCAGAATCAGCTGCCATGTCAGTACCTTCCACCAGTGCATACGATTACCCAGTGATTTGGTAATGCTGCTGCCGATAACGATACACATGATCGCGGCAAACATGGCACCTAAACCGATAGGGTTCAATGCGATTTGGCTTGGGTTGAATAGAATCCACGCCAAGGTGACCAATCCAATACCTGATAAGGCTTGAATCAAATGTGGGTGCTGCTTTTTCACTACCCAATGGAAGATCATTGCGAACACAGGCACAGAGATCATACCCACGCCCGAAATCGCGGAAGGCAGCGTCAGTGCCATCACGAAGATCAAACCAAAGAAGGTCGCGATGTTGATCAGACCTAAAGTGAAAATGATTTGCCACTCGCCTTTTTTCGGCAGTGTCGGTTTTACCGCTAGCAATAACAAACCAGCAGGTAATGCACGCAAAGCACCTAGTAATAGTGGTGGCCACTCCTGTAGCGTAAATTGCGTCACTGCATAAGTTGTTCCCCAGAAGAATGCGGGAATCATTGCTAATAATATGTTCATCTAAAATATCTTTATGTTAAGATAACTATTGTGTGAACTGTATACTGAGAACTAGTGGTTGTAAAGTATCTTTATGTTAAACTAGTTTAAAGTAATCAGACTAATAACGGAGCTAGATTGCAAATGGATGCTATCGACCGCGTTGTAGAGCAATGGGCAAAGGAAAAGCCCGAATTAGAAACTGAGCCTATGGCAATGATGGGCCGGATTATGCGTATTGCCAAGTATATGGAGACGCAAGTTGCCGACCTTCATAAAAAATACGACATGAAATTGGGCGAGTTTGATGTATTGGCGACCTTGCGACGTTCTGGCAAGCCATACCGACTAACGCCCTCTGAGCTTATTGGGTCAATGATGCTGACATCAGGTGCGATGACTAATCGTCTTGATAAACTGGAAGGCAAAGGGTTAATAAGCCGCGAGCACAGTAAAGAAGACCGACGCAGTGTCAGCGTTAAATTGACCAAAGATGGTTTAGTTCTGATTGATGAGATGATGACTGAGCACGTTGAAATGCAGAAAAAGCTGGTTAAGTCTTTATCGGCTAGCCAGAAGAAAAACACTAACCAACTTTTAAAAACTTGGCTGAGCGCTTACGAGTAGTGAGATTGCTGAAACGTAGTCTCTGATTTGAAACCGAAGTGATGAGCTTCGGTTTTTTTATACCTGCTATATCAAGCCTATCAAGTGGGCAAACGCAAAAGCGTAGACAATGAAAATATTTTACTAATGTCATTCAAATTTTTTGGACATCCCTTTTAAGAGTTCCCGTTATCAATAGAGAGTGCCCTCCCGTATATTTCTCGTATTCCCATAATACAGAGATTACTGAAATGAAATTTAAATTAACCCTTAGTGCGATATTGCTAACGACTTCTTTTGCCTCACACGCAGAACTGAAAATGTCGATTAACGAACAAACGAATGGGGTGTTGGTTACGGTTTACCAAGACGGTGAGCGTCTTTCTAACGCTACAGTGACCACCAATATTCATGGTCAACAAGTGAAGGAAACCTCAGACAAAGGGCAAGCATTTTTCTATAAGGGAGAATTCCCAAGGGTGTATAAATTTAAGGTAACCACACCTCAAGGTGAGAGTGTGCAACAAAGCCGATTCATTGGACGAGACAAGTAAATTGATGAGCCCAAATATGCGAGTTCCTAAGGGGAGTTACGCGATATTTGGGCTAACTGTATTGATTCTTTAGCGCTCTAGCGCTGACTCTTTCCAACATTTTTCGAGCTTTTTTAAAGCCAGTGTTTTGGCCTTTCCCATATTCCCTACTTGCTAGGCTAGTACGACATCCACCGTTCTTGCATGACCAATTTCCACCAAGCTTCCCGATTCCAACTCTTTAGAAATGAGATGCCTCGGGAGGGTTCCTATCCCTAAATTACGTTGGATAGCTGCTAACTTGCTGTTCATTGAACTGACCGTAATGGTTTTCTGATTCGATAAGATATTTTTTGTGGTCTTTGGGGCTGACTTGGCAGTATCTGCCACTGCGATGATGGTGTAGTCACGTCGTGTCGACTCACTTAGTGGGTCTTGTTCGGCCAAAATAGATGATTGTTTTGCAGCGACCCAGATCATCTCAATATTGCTGATGGCCTTCAGGTTGATGGTGTTCGGCAGTTGGATACTTGGTCTTGAAGAGATGAGAATATCGGCTTTCCCAGAGATTAATGCTTCCCATCCTCCCGATAAAATATCTTCTTGGACATAGAGCTGTGTGCTGCATTCGGATTCCATTTCACTGACTAGCGAAAGCACCACATCTTGCCCGATGATGCCATCATAAGACACAAGCAGTTCACTTTCCCAGCCACTAGAAAAACGCTGTATTTGGTTTATGAGTTCATCGGATCCTTCGAGTAATTGACGGCCATTGTCTACTAACATTTGCCCTGCTTGAGTAAACACAGCTCTATGCCCTGAGCGATCTAAGATCAGAATACCGAGTTCCTCTTCTAATTTTTGAACCTGATAACTTAGGGCGGAGACAGAACGGTTAAGGTGTGCAGAGGCTGAGGAAAAAGTCCCTTCTCGCTGTAAAACATCTAAAATTTGTAACGTATCGAGTGGCAGTGTTTTCTTCAGGGTCTTCATAAATCAGTATTTGTCAGGCTGGTTTCTCAAGAATTTGAGGCAATGGTAACAGTATTGGTGCCGATGAATATTCGTATTTCGTCAGTAATTTGTATACGAGTATGTCTACTAAAATTTCAAACAAGTCGTTCTATTTTTCTCGTTATCATCTGGATGCTAAGTCGAATAGTCTACCGGCAATGAAACTTATCAAGGCTTGGTATTATGAACATCAAATGGAATGACACACTGACTTTTTTCGCCCGAATCTTATTGGCTTACTTGTTTATTCAAGCGGGGTGGGGAAAGCTATTTAGCTATGAAGGAACCGCGCAGTACATGACGTCTCAGGGAGTCAGTGCTCAATAGTTACCTTTGGTTATCTTGCTGGAACTCGGTGGTGGGCTGACAAACAAGTTCAAGCAAGATGCTAGATACACACGTTTAGCTGCTTTTGTTCGTTAGTGCTGTTGCCGCTGTTTAATGAAGAAGAAAACCGAAGCATAAGGCTTCAGTTTTCTTTTTTTAAGTTGTCGCTATTGCTGAATTAAGCTTGCAGCATCTCGTCGCTAAACAGTTCTGCGCAGCCAATTCCGTTGATGGCGCAGCTTTCATCGATGTCTGATATGTCGCCACTGACACCAATAGCACCGAGTACCGTTTTATCCTTGTCTCGAATCAGTAAGCCCCCTGGTACTGGCACCATGTTTCCGTGTGCGAGTACGTTCACAGCGGAGATAAATGCTGGCCTGTTGTCAGCATCTTGGGCGAGTTTTCTTGAGGAACACCCTAGTGCGAGTGCTCCCCAGGCTTTAGCAATGGCGATGTCTGGTCGCATCATGCTGGAGCCATCTTGACGTTGCAGAGAAATCAGTTTGCCACCGCTGTCTAACACAGCAACAGTGAGTGGCTCGGTATGAATCTTTTTGCCTGCTTTAAAGGTGCCATCTATGATGGTTAACGCTTGTTGTAGAGTCAAACTTCCCATGTTATCTCCTAATTTTCAGGGGCTTGGCTAATTCAAACAGACCAAAATCAGTATTTATTGATCTGTTTGAATCGCCGCAAGACGCCTAGCTGGATTCTTGCAAAAGCCCATAGCTGGGTAAAGTTAGGAAGGCAGCGAACTCTTCGGCTGTAGAAAGTTGATAGAAAAGATCGGCTGTCTCTTCAAATCGACCTGCTGCGTAGCGCGAGTCACCGACTTCGTGTTTTATTGTGTCTAACTCTTGGTAAAGCCAAGAGTGGAACAGTTGTTTGGTAAAGGTTTGGCCGTCATCGAGCGTGACGCCATGGTGGATCCATTGCCAAATGTTGGCTCTTGAGATCTCCGCGGTGGCGGCATCTTCCATTAGTCCGTAGATAGGTACACAGCCGTAGCCTTGGATCCAAGCCTCAATGTAATACAGCGCAATACGGATATTCTTGCGCACGCCGGCTTCGTCGCGGCTGCCTTCACATGGTTTAAGTAAGGTGTCGGCATTGATGGTGTGTTCAGGACTTTGGAAATCCATTTGATTGACTTTGCCATCAAGATGCTTGTCGAAGATCGACATCGCTAAATCGACTAGGGCAGGGTGCGCGACCCATGTGCCATCGTGTCCGTTTTGCGATTCTCTCTGTTTGTCTTCAATAACCTTGGCGGTAACACGCTCCATCTCTTGTGGATCTTTTGCTGGAATGAAGGCTGACATGCCTCCCATCGCCAGTGCCCCACGAGCGTGACAAGTACGAACCAGTAGTTGGCTGTAAGCATTAAGGAATTCTTGATCCATGCCGATCCCGTGACGGTCTGGCAGGATACGATCTTTATGATTTTTCAGCGTTTTGATGTAGCTGAAGATGTAATCCCAACGGCCACAGTTCATCGCAACGATATGATCACGCATGGCGTACAAGATCTCTTCCATTTGGAAGACGGCAGGTAGAGTTTCAATCAATACGGTCGCACGGATGGTGCCTTTTGCGACATTAAAATAGCTCTCGGTGAAACTGAAAATGTCGTCCCACCATTGTGCTTCTTCCATGCTCTCAAGCTTTGGAATGTAGTAGTAAACGCCCAAGCCTTGCTGTGCACGTGATTGATAGTTGTGGAAAAAGTACAACGCAAAGTCCATCAAACAACCGGCGATAGGTTGATTGTTGAATTGAATGGATTGTTCAGGGAGATGAATCCCACGAGGACGAGCAATCAATAGAGCAGGATCGCTATTTAGCTGATAGTTCTTTTGTTTCTTCTCATCGAAATAGCTGATGGTGCCCAAGTTGGCATCTCTTAGGTTGATCTGCCCTTCGACCATGTTGGCCCAAGTCGGAGAAGACGCATCCTCAAAGCAGCACATGAAGACTTTCGCGCCCGAGTTTAATGCGTTTATCACCATCTTTCTTTCGATAGGTCCGGTGATCTCTACTCGGCGATCCAGCAATTCTGGCGGAGGCGTTGCTACTTTCCACTCTTTATTCTGACGAATAGAGACAGTGTCCTTTCTAAAGTTGGGTAGCTCACCGTTATCGTATCGCGCTTGTTTGATGTCGCGATCATTTAGCAGGGCATGACGGCGATCTCCAAATTTGTTAACGATAGCTTCTAAGAATTTCAATGCATCTTTAGACAAGATCTCTTTGTACTCGGGGTTGTCCATATTCCCAAGTACCTGCATACACAGCGTTTCTTCTCTTTCTTTCACGTCATTCATCATTGTCTGTCTCCTTTACACAATGTGATGTCATTTTGTATACAAAATGCTCTTTTTAACGATATTTATATTGTATAAATTGTAAACAAGCAAATGCTATTTATCATTTGATCTTTTTGTGATTTATTTTTACGTAAAGATATTTTATGTAAAGCAATGAATTGTAAGCTATTCAGGCTTGATTGCTGTTCAATAGGATAGGTTGATGTAACAAAATTGTTTTAAATTGGACTTGATAAATACTGAGGATGATTCATAGTACACAAAAGTTAGTTTAATTGTATACAATCTGAACTGGAGGTTCGAATGGCAATTATGAAAGCGATTGAAGCAGCGGTAGAAGTGCTTAAACGTGAAGGAGTAGACATCGCATTTGGTGTTCCCGGCGCAGCGATAAACCCAATGTACGCAGCGATGAAAAAGCTCGGAGGGATCGACCACGTCTTAGCTCGACATGTAGAGGGTGCCTCACATATGGCTGAAGGTTACACACGTACCAATCAGGATAATATTGGTGTGTGTATTGGTACTTCTGGCCCGGCAGGAACGGACATGATCACGGGTCTTTATTCTGCATCCGCTGACTCGATCCCTATCCTATGTATCACTGGTCAGGCTCCGCGTGCTCGCCTTCATAAAGAAGACTTTCAAGCGGTCGACATCGAATCGATTGCCAAGCCAGTCACTAAGTGGGCAACCACGGTACTGGAACCTGCTCAAGTGCCGCGCGCATTTCAAAAAGCCTTTCATTTGATGCGTTCTGGACGCCCTGGCCCTGTGCTGATCGACTTGCCTTTAGATGTGCAGTTGGCTGAAATTGAGTTCGATATTGATACCTATGAACCGCTAGAGCCTTACAAGCCACAAGCAACCCGCGCTCAGGTTGAGAAAGCATTAACCATGATGTCTCAATCGGAAAAACCTCTGATTGTATCCGGTGGTGGTGTGATCAACGCAGGCGCATCTGAGCTGTTGCAGCAGTTTGCTGAAATCACAGGTGTACCAGTGATTCCAACCTTGATGGGGTGGGGGTCTATCCCAGATGATCACGAGCTGATGGCAGGCATGGTGGGGCTACAAACTTCTCACCGTTACGGTAATGAAACCATGCTGAACTCTGATTTCGTGTTTGGTGTGGGTAACCGCTGGGCTAACCGTCATACCGGTTCTGTCGATGTTTACACCGAAGGGCGTAAGTTTGTTCATGTCGATATAGAACCGACACAAATAGGCCGCGTGTTCTGCCCTGATTTAGGCATTGTTTCAGATGCAAAATCAGCACTTGAGCTAATGGTTGAAGTGGCGCAAGAGTGGCGTGATGCTGGCAAATTACCAAATCGAAATGCTTGGGCAAGCGAGTGTCAGGAACGCAAATCGACCATGCTACGCAAAACTAATTTCGATGAAGCGCCAATGAAACCGATGCGCGTTTATGAAGAGATGAACAAGGCTTTTGGTCGTGACACTTGTTATGTGAGCACGATTGGTTTGTCGCAAATTGCTGCCGCTCAGTTCCTGCACGTTTATAAGCCGCGTAACTGGATCAACTGTGGTCAGGCTGGCCCGCTTGGTTGGACAACACCAGCTGCACTGGGTGTTCGAGCTGCCGATCCAAGTCGCGATATAGTCGCTATCTCTGGTGACTACGACTTCCAATTTATGATTGAAGAGCTGGCGGTAGGTGCGCAGTTCAACTTGCCATACATCCATGTGCTAGTGAACAACTCTTACCTAGGCTTGATTCGCCAAGCACAGCGTCAGTTTGATATCGATTACTGTGTACAACTGGCGTTTGATAACCAAAATGCGCCAGAGCTTGAAGGTTACGGTGTCGACCATGTGGCGGTTGTTGAAGGCCTTGGTTGTAAGGCGATTCGAGTTCGCGAGCCAGACCAAATTGCAGCAGCGTTTGAACAAGCCAAAGAGCTAATGAACAAGCACAAGGTGCCTGTGGTGGTTGAGCTGATTCTGGAGCGAGTGACTAACATTGCGATGGGCGTAGAGATCAACGCCATCAACGAATTTGAACCACTTGCCGAGAGCCGAGGCGATGCGCCAACCGCGCTAGCGTACAAATAATCAAAAAATAATGTGTATCTGTAGAGCCGAGATTGGGCTCTACAGAAAGTCTCCAATAGCGCGAGGCTTTACTACAAATAACCAGATTTTCAAAAAGAAAGAATAAGGACAGAGTCATGGCAAAATTTGCAGCAAACTTGTCAATGTTATTCACGGAAGTTGATTTTATGGCTCGCTTTGAAGCCGCCGCAGAGGCAGGTTTTCAAGGCGTGGAATACCTTTTCCCGTATGCCTTTGATGCGGATGAGATTAAACAAAAGCTTGATACTAATAATCTAGAGCAAGTGCTATTTAACTTGCCTGCTGGGGATTGGGATGCAGGCGATCGTGGTATTGCAGTTGACCCCGCACGCGTCGAAGAGTTTCAAGCGGGCGTTCCTAAAGCGATCGCTTATGCCAAGAAGCTGGACTGTAAACAGGTGAACTGTTTGGCGGGTATTGTCCCACAGGGAGTGACTCCGCAAGACGCTCAGGCAACCTTTGTGATTAACCTTCACTATGCCGCAAATGCTCTGGCTGCCGAAGGCATTAGCCTAGTGATTGAAGCGATTAACACGCGCGATATTCCGGGCTTTTTCCTAAACACCACCGAGCAAGCGAAAGCCATCATTAAAGAGGTGGCGAGCGATAATCTTTCTATCCAATACGATATCTATCACATGCAGATAATGGAAGGCGATCTTACACCGACCATGCAGCAGAACATCGGTCAAATCGCTCATGTGCAGCTGGCCGATAACCCTGGTCGACACGAGCCGGGTACCGGAGAAATCAATTATCCATTCGTACTTAACTACCTTGATGAGCTTGGCTATCAAGGCTGGGTTGGCTGCGAATACAAACCTAAAACGACAACGACAGAAGGCCTTGGTTGGCTGAACCAGTACCGTTAATTGCGCCTGGTAACCCTCAAACGTTAAGGAGAACAACATGTCTAAAATTGCATTTATCGGAACTGGCATCATGGGTAAACCTATGGCGAGTAACCTTCAAAAAGCGGGTCACGACTTGATTCTGTCGGATCATTTCAACGCAGCTCCTGCCGAGCTGGTTGCAGCAGGCGCAACGGTGTGTCATTCCCCAGCCGAAGCTGCGGAACAGGCGGATGTCATTATTCTTATGGTGCCGAACACCCCTCAAGTAGAAGAGGTGCTGTTTGGTGATAACGGTGTCGAGCAAGGTCTTAGTGCTGGTGGGGCGACGGGCAAGCTAGTCATCGATATGAGTTCTATCTCTCCTATCGCGACGAAAGCCATTGCAGCACGCATCAACGAAGGTGGTGCATCATATCTTGATGCTCCGGTTTCAGGTGGCGAAGTAGGCGCGATCAATGCCGCACTGACTATTATGGTGGGTGGTGAGCAAGACGCTTTTGATAAAGCTCGACCTCTATTTGAAGTGATGGGCAAAAATATCACGCTGGTGGGTGATAACGGTGCTGGCCAAACTTGTAAGGTTGCCAACCAGATCATCGTTGCACTGAACATTGAAGCGGTCTCTGAAGCACTTGTATTTGCATCAAAAGCCGGTGCTGATCCAGCGCGAGTTCGCCAGGCGTTACTGGGTGGCTTCGCTAACTCTAAGATCCTTGAGGTGCACGGTGAGCGCATGGTGGAAGGCACATTTGACCCTGGCTTTAGAATCTCGCTTCACCAGAAAGATCTAAACCTTGCGCTAACGGGCGCACAAGAACTAGGTGTTGCGCTGCCAAACACAGCTATCGCACAAGAGCTATTTGGCGAATGTGCTGAAATGGGCGGTGAAGGTTGGGACCACTCTGCGCTGATTCAAGCGATAGAGAAACGTTCTGATCACTCAATTCGCTAATCGTTAACGAGTAATCCGTCTCAATAATTGGTTTGGTCGTTTCTGCTGAAACTAAAACCAATGAATCCGGGCTAGCTTCGATAAGTTAGCCCTCAGTTTCAAACAGTTTGTTTATAAATCGCGTAGTTTCGTCTCCTTTTATACGCGTTCCCGATACGAGGCAAAGGTTGAAGTTGTTCCTTTCCAACTTAATCTTAGCAGGCACCCTTTCGCCTTGTATTGGGGTTCTTTTTTCCTCCGTCAACTAAGGAGTGGCTGATGGACATTGATGCTAAGCAGTTTCTGCAAACCCTTTTCTCAAGTGCTGTAAATCAGGCACTACCCAAAAATCACATCGAACCTTTTCTTCCTCAAGACATATTTTATCGCTCGGCAAATCAAGCTGGGCGAACTGTCGTTATCGGGGCAGGGAAAGCGGCAGCATCGATGGCCGCTGAATTGGAAGCCGTATGGCAAGCCAAGAAACAACAAGACCTTGCGCTACGTGATTTAGAAGGCTTGGTTGTGACTCGTTATGAACACCTCGCGCCTTGTGAGTACATCGAGGTGATCGAAGCAGCGCACCCAGTTCCGGATGCGATGGGTCTCGAAGTTAGTCACCGGATGTTGGAGTTGGTGAGCAACCTCAGCGAAGACGACACCGTGATATGTCTTTTGTCAGGAGGTGGCTCCGCATTACTGAGTCTGCCTGGTGGCGATATTAGCTTGGCAGAGAAGCAACAAATCAACAAAGCGCTGCTTAAATCTGGTGCAGCCATTGATGAGATGAACTGTGTTCGTAAGCATCTATCTTCGATAAAGGGCGGCCGACTTGCCAAAGCAGCGTATCCAGCAAGAGTGGTGTCATTGGCGATTTCAGATGTACCGGGTGATGACATCAGTGTGATTGCCTCTGGACCAACCGTAGCGGACACCACCACGCGTTTTGATGCACTCGCGATATTGGAACGCTACCAAATAGAAATACCAGGCTCGGCATTTGAATGGCTGAATAACCCAGAATCTGAAACCGTAAAGCCAGATGACATTTGTTGGAAGAACGCTGAGCACCATATTATCGCGACTCCAATGTCTGCTCTTGAATCAGCGGCGGCAGAGGCTGAAGGTTTGGGTATTCCTGCGTATGTGTTGAGTGATTGTATCGAGGGGGAGGCGAGAGAAGTGGCTAAGGTGCACGCAGCATTAGCGAAGCAAGTCGCTAATAATAAGCATCCATTCGAGACTCCTTGTGTATTGCTTTCAGGCGGTGAAACAACAGTAACGGTTAAAGGAAATGGTCGTGGTGGGCGCAATTGTGAGTTCCTTTTAAGCTTGTACAACGAACTGAAAGGGCAGGACAACATATTCGCGCTGGCCGCTGATACGGATGGTATTGACGGCGTGGAAGACAATGCCGGAGCATGGATAACACCACAGACTTGGCAAGAAGGTACTCGCTTATCACTCAAAGCCGATGATTATCTAGAGGCAAATAATAGTTATGACTTTTTCAAGCAAACAGGCGTTCTGCTGACGACAGGGCCTACTCTGACTAACGTCAATGACTTCCGTGCAATATTGATTCTTTAGCGACCGGATAAAAGGGTCGCTCCACTGTGCATGTGGGCGGCCATTTTCTGTTATCAATGCGGTGACCTTGAGTTCTTGAATTATCTTCTGGACTAATGAAGCACGTTGATTACTATGGTTTAAGTAATGAGCTGTAAAGGAAGTCATATGTCTAGGATCAGACAAAAGAATCAAGATTTAATCATCGAAGTGGCGTGTGAACAATTCGCTACTCATGGTTATGCCGCAACCAAAATGGCGGACATCGCGAAGGCGGCCGACATCCCCAAACCCAACGTATTTTATTACTTCAGCTCGAAAGACAAGCTCTACAATGCCGTTCTAGAAACCGTCACGCAGCCATTACTTGAAGCCTCTCGTCCTATTGAAGAGCTGAGCGATCCCGTAGAAGCCCTATCTCAATACATTCAAACTAAGTTAATCATCTCACGCGACCACCCACACGCTTCTAAAGTGTTTGCTAATGAAGTGATGTCAGGCGCTAAAGTGCTTCCGAAAGAGATCGGTGATGAGCTGTATAAGCAGTCACAGATGATCCTTGATAAGTTCTCGACTTGGTCGGCAAAAGGGCTGATGGACGACGTACCTGCGCATCACCTGATGTTTACCATTTGGGCGGCAACCCAAACCTATGCCGATTTTGGCTGGCAGATTTGCAGTGTTATGCAGAAAGATAAGCTCGATGATAAAGACTACGAAGAAGCCGCTGAGTTTATCACCCAGTTAGTGATTAAAGGTTGCGGTGTGAAAGGAAAGTCTTAGTACTGTGCTCCTAACTTATTGGAAAAGGACATCATTTGATGTCCTTTTTTGTATTTAGTGGCGATTAATGCGCTTTCTTTGCAAAGATTGCAGTACAGCCAGTGGTAGCTAGGGTTGAGTCTGAATGGGCGTTATCTACCAATGTGGATGTCCAACCGTAGCTGTCTCCGATGCGTTTTACGATGATGAGGCCTAGGCCGTGTTCCGTTTTAGTATTGTCATTCAGCCCTGAGCCTGTATCTGAAACTGAAATCGTGTTGGAGTTGATGGTCACGACAATCTTACCGTGCGTGGTAAATCGAATCGCATTTTCGATGTAGTTCTTTAATACCATGTTCACCAAAGCGAGCGGCATGTTGAGCGTGGTATTTGGCTCAACATTCAGAACTAACTCCACGTCAGTAGCTAGCATGCCGAGGTATTTCGATATATCGATAGATTCTTGGTTAATCGCTGTAAGAGTCTTATCTGTTGAAGAGTTCTCTTGTTTTACGATGTTCAGCAGTACTTCAACCGTAGAACTCATGCCGTTGGCGGCTCCAAGAATACGTTCTCGTTGTTTAGCTTGAAATACAGGGTCATCGGGCTTCATAGCTTGTAATTCTGCTGCGCCAATCACGATTGAGATCGGTGTTTTCAATTCGTGGCTAGCGTATTTCGCAAACATCATCTCTTGTTTGGCAAGTCTGTCTTTCATTGTTGAGTAACTGTTGAGGTGCGAGGTGAGCATTTGTAGCTCATCAACCGTGTGGTCAGGTACTTTGAAGTTGTCAGATTCATGTTTAGTGAGTTGAGAACTGAGGTCTGAAATGGGGGCCATCAGTTGGTCAAATACTCGCTTTAACGTAAAGCGTAAAACAATGATCAGTCCGAGCATTAGTAGCGTAGAGGTTGCCATCAACACGCCCCAACTGTCGTCCCACAGGTCCATGTCAAATGAGCTGATAGCGATATAAGTAGGAATGGTTTTTCCCTGGTCTTCAAAAGCAAAGTGGTAGACGATTACACCCGGTATCACGATGTTGTCTTCTGAAAGTCTGATTTCAAAGCGAAGCCTGTCTACGGTTTCCAATGCCATTGGTGGAAGCCTTTTTAATTGATCGGTAAAGTCGGTTTCACCATAGTAGGCGGTCACGTTTTCCGAGAGCTTGAGGGTGCCTTCGGGAGAAAGGAGATGGTAAAACTGCTGTGCCACCCCTTTATATGATTTTAAGTGATTCTCGATTTGCGCCTCTTCTTGCCACACCAAGCGTAGCGAGAAAACGAAAAAGACAATACATGAAGAGACCAGTGCGATGACCGAAAAGGTTCGCATAGTGCGAATTCGGACATCTTCAATTGAGTTGCCTAACTTTGTGCGAATTTTCATGAGGATTTAGGCTCATTGTTAGATGCGAGTAATTGAAAACCGTGTTTAGGAATGGTCTTGAGCATCGGAAAATCGAAGGGTTTATCGAGCACATTTCGTAGTAGGTAGATATGACTGCGGAGTACGTCTTTGTCTGGAATATCATCTCCCCACAGCATGTAGATTAAACAATCGCGAGTGACGACCCCACCTTGAGCTTTGACTAGTTCCCTCAGAATCTGAAACATGATTGGGGTTAGGTTAAGTGATTGACCGCTTCTTGAGGCGGTATGTGTTTTTTGATCGATGATCACTTCACCAAAACTCAACGACTTTTTGGCGACTAAGCCTTTATTGCGTTTGATTAGTGCACAAAGGCGAGCTTCTAATTCAGGAAACTGAAAAGGTTTGGTGACAAAGTCATCGGCACCTGAATCAAAGCTACTTAGTAGGTCTTCTTGGCCATTCAATGCTGTTAGCATCAATATTGGAGTAGTTACGCCATTTTGACGTAACTTAGACGCCACTTGCATTCCGTCAAGTTTGGGCAGCATGACATCGAGAACGATAGCGTCAAAGTCGTTTTCCATCGCAAGTTTGAAGCCTTGCTCACCATCAGAAGCGAAGTCTGCAACGGCCTCTTTTACTTCTAAGAAGTCGGCAATAATGCCTTGTAGTTCGATATTGTCTTCAACAACCAAAATACGACTGCGTTCAAGCATCGCTCTGCTCCCACCCAAAATATACGGCCAGTAAAATTGTAGCCTATCCAAAATTATGTCGAATTTATGTCTAATTGATACTGCTGCGCACAAAAATACAACGCCATCAGATTATTTATCATTGTCGAACCGACTTCGACTTTAATTCGACAAAGCGAATTCAACAATGGTCCGCATCAATAGGTGAGGGTTGAATTATGAACACTAAAATTATCGCGCTTGCAGCTCTTCTGGGAGTCTCCATAAATCAAATATCAATAACTCAAGCGACGGAGTTAATTGGTCATGTTCAGGGTTTAAATAAACACAGTGTTGTGGCCGAGGTGCCTGGCGTGGTCGAGATGAATAATCTTGAGGTGGGTGATGCGGTAAACCAGCAGCAGATACTGGCTCAGATAAAAGCCGATGATTTTAAGTTTAGCGTGAACAAGGCGAAAGCGAATCTTGCTTTGGCAGAGGCGGACCTTGCATTGCGTAAAGCAACCTACAACCGCTATCAAGCGCTCATCAAAAAGAACAGCCTTTCATTAGGAGAGTTAGATACCGCGCGTGCAGAATTTCTTAGCGCCAAAGCAGCCGTTTCCGTAGCGAAAATTGAATATCAACAATCGCAAGTGGATCTCGAAAACACTCAGATTGAATCCTTAATCTCGGGTTACATCTCCAATAAACCGACGCAATCAGGCGCTTGGGTGAGCGAGGGAGATTTGCTTTATGAAGTGGTTAATATCGACAAGGTGACGCTGTCGTTTATGGCAAGTGAATATGACTTAAAACATTTCACCGTTGGTCAGGAAGTGGTGGTGTGGTCTGAGACTAATCCAGAATTCAAGATGGAAGCCAAGGTGCAGCGTATTGGTGTCGAGATGCAAAACTCAACTTATCCAGTGCTCGTCGAAATTACCAACCAAGGTCATCAGTTTAAGCCGGGGATGTCGGTTTATGCCTCGACGGATCTTTCTCTGCAAAGCATGACAACTGCTCAAATACAATCGAATCAAACTGCATCAAATGAAGGTAAAGGGCTGTAACAATGAACTTTCTAGCATACTTCGCCAACCGTCAGTTCTTGGCTCGTATTATCACGGTAATGGTGCTGCTAACCGGTGCTATGTCGTTAATGCAGCTCAATTTTCAAGAGTACCCAGATGTTGCGATGGACACCGCGGAAATCGAAACCATCTATCCCGGTGCAACGGCTCAAGACATTGAGTTGAACATTACTAATCCAATCGAGAAAGAGCTTCGTTCAGTGGATGGTATTGCGTACTTTTCGTCTGAATCTTCGGAGGGACGTTCTTTCATCGAGGTTGAGTACCTACCCGGTGAAGATGCCGCCGTGATCTTGCGAGACATCCAACAAGCCGTCGATCGAGTCGGTAATCTGCCGAAAGATATTGATTCGCCACCGGTAGTTACTCAGCCAAAAACCTCTTCGTTGGATGTGAACCATTTTGGCGTCAGCTTAGCGGGTAATAATACAGATTCGGCGTCTTTGCAGCACTACGCCTATCAGTTAGAAAAGAAAATCAACAACCTTGGCGGTGTTGGTTCTATCAATATGTCTGGCTTTAATGAGCGAGAGTTCTGGGTTGAGGTTGATCCTGAAAAAGCGCGTCGCTACCAAGTGGCTTTTAACGATATCAGCACCGCGATAGAGCAGCACAATTTGTCTCAATCAGGCGGCTTTGTTGAGTCGTGGAGTCGAGAACAGAAGATCGTCACCATGACCAGAGTAGAGTCGACGGATGATGTGTCTAACATCGTGATTAAGGCGTTGGATTCAGGTCAAGTTGTGCGAGTTTCTGATGTGGCGACAGTCATCGATACTTTTGCTCGAGCTACGCAAGCTCCAGTCATGAGCGGTAAGCCTGCAGTTATCTTCTCAATCACCAATAGCGGCAGTGCCGATGTGATCGCCACCATCGATAGCATCAAGGCATTGTTGGACAAAGAGAGCGAACGCATTGGCGACCAATTCATTTTCCAGACAAGCTTAGATCTTGGTAAAGACATGGGCGAGAAGTTCTCTATCGTGGCAACCAACGGTGCAATAGGGTTAGTGTTAGTTCTACTGATCTTGAGCATGATCTTACAGCGTCGCGTGGCTTTCTGGGTATCGGTCTCTATTCCATTTTGTGTATTTGGCGTGATGATGGTTCTGCCAATCATGGGGCTGAATTTAGACAGCATTACATTGGCTGCGTTGTTATTGGTGATCGGTATTATCGTCGACGACTCAGTGATCATTGCTGAGAGTATTTTCCAAGAGAAAGAAGCGGGTAAAACAGGCGTCGATGCTGCGGTGTCGGGGACTTTAAAAGTGATTAAGCCATTGATGGCGAGCTTAGTGACGACTGCATTGGTGTTTATTCCAATGATGTTCATTCCGGGCACCATGGGTAAAGCCGTCGCAGTGATTCCAATTACGGTCATTGCAGCATTAGTGTTCTCTTTTATCGAGTGTACGTTAACACTACCCGCTCACTTATCTTCTGCGAAAGAGAACAGCAAAAAAGTCGAAGAAAAAGACCGTTTTGAATGGATTTCTAACCAATATCGTTTATTGCTGAACGTGGCACTCAACTACAAAAAATCGGTTATCGCATTGGCCATTGTTGGTTTTGTCGCTTCAGGTTATTTAGTGTCTTCGTTGAAAGTGGATATCTTCCCGACTGAAGCGGGTAAATACATTGATGTGTATACCGAGGTAAAGGCTGGAACTCCATTATCCCAAGTGCGAGAGGCTCATCAAGCTATGGAACAAGCGATTGAATCTCTGCCTGAAACCGAGCTAGTCAGCTATGAACTGATTTACTCGTCGCCAGTGTCACAAGGTATCATCAACCTAACGAACTTTGATCAGCGTAGCCGTTCTGCTGAGCAGATCATTACTGCACTGAATGAAGAGTTGGCGTCGTTGTCTGATGAGATGTTTATTAAGTTCTCAATTGATGCTGGTGGTCCTCCTCCGGGTGACCCGGTTGAAGTCCGCGTGCTTGGCGGAACGGAGAGCGAGCGTAACCAAACGGTTGATCTGGTGATGGCTTGGTTAGAAGACTACCAAGGGGTAACCAGCATTAACCACAGTGAAGCGCTGAAAGATCCCCAGCTTAATATTGTTCCTCAGTATCACTGGTTGGCGAAATATAACCTAACGGTGACTGATCTATCGAATGCGCTGCGTGTCGGGTTTGATGGTAACAGCGTGACATCCACGTGGCTTGGCGACCAAGAAGTCGATATTCGAGTGGTATTGGACGAGCAGTTCCGCGATATAGAGAAACTGAAAACCACCAAAATTTACACGGCAGACGGACAACAAGTGCCACTGAGCCGCTTAGCTACGGTTGAGCAGATAGAAATACCGCGTCTTATCAAACACTACAATGGTGAGCGCGAGGTGACAGTTTCTGCAGGGTTGTCTGACGAGAGTATTAGCTCTGTCGCGTTAGCCGATGAGTTAGTCGCTGAGTTGGTAGGCCAATACCCGACAAGCGTGACTATTGATGTCGGTGGCGAAGCGGAAAGCACTAATGAAACCATGAGCGGTTTTATGGTGGTGTTCCCTGCAGCGATGGTGGCGATCTACTTCGTATTAGCGGTGATGTTCAACTCACTACTGCAACCACTGCTTATTATGGCGGTTATCCCGTTTGCGATCATGGCTTCACTGATGGCGTTAGTGGTACACATGCAGCCGATGTCTCTGTTTGGACTGATTGGCGTACTTGGAATGACTGGAGTTGTGGTCAATAACTCTTTGGTTCTGATTAACCGGATCAACGAGCTAAGAGTCGAAGGATTGAACGCGATAGATGCCGTGACGCAAGCTGCAGTCAGCCGTTTACGTCCGATTGTGATGACTTCTCTAACTACAGTTGCTGGTTTGCTACCGCTCGCCTATGGGCTAGGTGGAACGGATGTGTTTATGGGGCCAATGTCGCTCACATTAGGCTATGGTTTGTTGTTCTCGTTGCCTGTCGTACTCATAGTGATTCCTGCGATGTATGCGCTATTCTTTGCAAAAGGAATACCTTCGCCGGTTAAGGAGAATGTGCACGCAGAAACCACGTAGTACGCCAACATCAATGCGTCTTGAAGCTTGGTTTTGTGACCTGTTGTGCAATTACTTATTTATCTCGAATTTGGCTAGATTTGGTATGCCATTTTATTTAAAGATAAGGGTATAGTGTCGCAAAAATTGGCGGCACTGTTGTTCTCAAGCACGAATAGCTAAGAACAACAAAGTGAAGCTCCTAACAATACACACGCACAACATATAGGTTTAGCAATGACGCTTAAAAGCTTGGCATGCACCATCAGCGCCGTTTTACTGGCTGGCTGTGGTTCGACAGTGGCAACTCAAACATATAACGCCGATCTGATTATCACTAATGGACAAGTCCTGACGATCAACTCTGAAATGGATGTGATTGAAGATGGTGTTGTTGTCGTGAAAAACGACCAGATCATCGCGGTGGGTAATGAGGACTTGATTACTCAATATCGAGCTGAAAAGGTGATTGATGCTCAAGATGGTATTGTTATGCCAGGCATGGTCAATGCTCACAACCACCTTCCTATGATTGCGTTTCGCGGTCTAGGTGAAGAGGGGATTTCCAACCGATTATTCGCTTATTTCTTCCCGCTTGAAGCAGAAAAGCTAAGCCGTGAACTGATTTATAACGCGACCAAGCTAGGAAGTATTGAGCTAGCACAGAGTGGTGTCACGACTTACGCCGACATGTATTACCACATGGATGAAATGGCTAAGGCGACCAAAGAAGTTGGCCTGCGTGCGGTGCTTGGCGAGACCGTGATTAAGTTCCCAGTGGTAGATGCTAAAGAACCTTATGGCGGTATCGATTATGCCAAAGGCTTCATTGAGCAGTACCAAAACGACGAGCTGATTACACCTGCTTATGCACCACATGCGGTGTACACAGTGAGCAAAGACAAGCTTCAAGAAATCAACAAACTGTCGGCTCAATACGATGTGCCGGTGTTAATTCACGTTGCTGAATTCCCGAATGAAGAGAAGCGCATCAAAGATGAAACTAAGGCAACGTCACCAGTCGAATACATGGATGAAATTGGTGTGCTGGATGAGCGTGTAGTCATTGCTCACGGTATCCATCTTTCAGAAAACGATCAAAAGCTTCTAAAGCATGCTGATGCAGGGATCTCATACAACCCAATGGCGAACGCTAAAGGCGCAACCGGCATCGCACCAGCATGGGATATGTACCGTGCTGACATGCGAATAGGTTTGGGTACTGACGGCCCAATGAGCTCAAACCAAGTCGATATTATGCGTGCCCTAAGCTACGCAGCCAACATGCAACGTTTGAAGCACTCAGATCGCACCATCATGATTCCTGAGCAAGTGATCGAAATGGCAACCTTAGGTGGCGCAAAAGCTCTACATATGGAAGACCAAATTGGCTCTCTTGAAGTCGGTAAAAAAGCGGATATCGTGATTGTCGAAACACAATCAGCGAACATGATGCCAAGCTACGACCCATACGCAACCTTGGTTTATCAAGCGAACCCGAGCAACATCGACACGACGATTGTGAACGGCCAAATCGTAATGGAAAACCGCGTGATGCAAACTGTTCAATTGGATGAGATTCGTCAAAGCGTCGATGAGTTTGAAGCCGACATTACTGAGTTCGCCAAAGAACTGTCTAAGAAGGCGATTAAGTCTAAGAGTTTGATGGATTAGTCTCCAAACGCTAAGTCGTTAATCGAATGAAACGAAAAAGGCCGACATCTTGTCGGCCTTTTTTATGGTTATGAGATAGCTTGGCTATTCCTCACATCAGTTAGAACAACTGTTGCCATTCGGGATGCCGCTGCCTAAGAACTCAACCCTAATTTGCTCGACATCTTTTAGGTATAGGTTGTTGGCTTGGTCTGTCTCATCGAAGTTGTTGAGGGTGACATTCCATGTCGAGAATGGAGTTGGTTGGAAGTACGCATACTCGAACTTATTCGCCACTGCGCCATCGGTGATGATGCTAACGTCATTGGTGGTTGGATCATCCAAGCGATAGTAAAACGCTCGCGAGACCGGGTTCGAACTGAATTGGTAATCTTGATCCTGATAGCGGTCGGCATAGTTACCTGAACTCGATATCCCAAGGTTGAGCTGCTTGCCATAAGGTAAGTTTTCCCCTTCTAAGAACACACGCACTGTAGAGAGTCTGACTCGGTCGAATGAACATAGTTGTGCCTGCCCTAATGGAATTGTGAAGTTCAACTCGCCAGTGGTTGCGAAGCTATCGAGTTGCTCTGGGCTAGAGATGGTGTAGTTGTCGATAGTGAAGTCTTGTGGTGCTGGCTGGAATGAAGAGAGTGCATTCACATACTCACTTTCTATGGACGCAAGGTCAAACTGGTAGTCCAAGTAACTTTTATTCAACGAAGGTGTTATCTCACTTGGTTTCAACGCCCAGTATTCGTATGCCTGAACATAGTTAGACAAAGCCACATACATTGGTCGTTTGAAGTGCATTAGCACTCGTGAAAGCTCACGCTCGATGGAGTCAAAACTTTCGCTGTCTACCTGATAACCTTCAATGGTTTCACTCAATCTTTGCTGTTGATTAGCGGTGACGCTCTCGGTCAATAGTAGGTCGACGAGTTTGGCTTGCTCTTGTGCAAAATTAAGCTGAGTGGTGTTAATTGCTTTGCCTAATAGCACCTGTTTTTCAAGTTCGACTAAGTATTGTCTCGCGCCTTTAATTCCTAAGCTATCAGCAAGCCTTAAGTTACTGCGGATCTCGGTGATCATCAGGTCCCATGCTAGATTACTCTCATTCAAAGTCGGAATATTAAAGTCAAAGCCATCCATCGCTTCGGAGATTTTATGAAGTTTGATAGTCGATTTCACATCGGCGGTGAGCTGTGCGATGCCCGAAATGGTCTTGGTAACGCTATCAATGATCCCCGTGACTGATTTGATATTGGTGACTAAGTTTTTCGCTTTATCTAACGCCTCTGGGGTTTTGGCTAATTGTTCGGTAAGGTCGTTCACACCAGATAGATTACCTGTGAACACGCCGCTGACAGCACTGCCAATCTCTGCGATCGCTTTGAAGATAGCTAACGCTGCATTGAGCTCTTGCTGAGTTTTCCAGTTTTCCACACCGACCAAATAAGTGGTTCTTGCACTCAGTGTCACAAGTTCTTGAGCTTTGTATTGGCTGTCGATTTCGGTCAGGCTGTCGCCTATTTTGTCGATGTTGGATTGGGTTTGAGTGATGATCGAGTCTTGTGCTCTGAGAACGTCTTCAACGTTAGCGAGTGCTAACTTCGCAGCTTCAATCTTGTCTTCGATCACCGTACTTCTGTCTTGAATGATGTCCCACTGCGCTTGATACGCGATCATTGCATTCAGGTACGCTTCGTATTTGCCTTGGTAGAGTACCTTGTCGAGATAAGGCACATAGTTGCTCTCTTTAGTGCTGAAACTAATGAACTGTTTAAAGGCAACGGTTTGTAGGTATAGATCTGAAAGGATAGGGTCATCTTCCACCACAGAGCCGGCGTGACGCAAACTCTGCTCAATCCAGTTAATCAGTTCGAGGCTAAGCTCTGGATTCGTGTCGAATAAGCTGGCAGCCATATCAAAAGAGCGGTTAACAATGTCGGTAAAAGGTGTGGTCGCCAGTTTCATTTGCCCTGTAATGTTTGAGTCGATGGTGGTTCTTCGGTAGTGTTCACCTGCTAGTACCACAGAGGTTCCATCACCGTCTTCTGCAGAAAGGGCATCTCGTGTAATGCTGCCATCGTTTTGGAAGGCAAGGACATTAATCGGAGTTTCGATCTCTCCTGCTATTACAGTCACTGATGCCGCCGCGCCTTGTTGCCCGAGAACGAACGTCGGGGCACCTTGACCGACAATTTTACGGGCAAATATGAGAATGTTTTGGTTGTTCACCACCAAGTTGAAGTTTTCTGGAACCTCAATGGTATCGGCAAAAACAACGATCTTTGAGGGTTTAGTCACGTAGAGGTTCTGTTCCGCAATCCAGTCACTGAGGTTGATGTGAAGATCAGACGTAGATCGAGAGAGAACATCGACATCGGAATAGGCAGATTGAACCCAAGTTGGGTATTCGGTGGAATTAGGCAAGTTATTAAGCTCTAGCCAGTCACTAGCAAAAGCTTGTGGAGATAATGAAAGAGAAATAATAATCGGTAGAATTCTCATATTAATGTCCTGTCGAAATGAGTATTAGCCAAATTTTGGGTAGCAGAAACCAACACCTTATTTTTCATAAGGCGTGGTGTTCTGTTGTTGTTTTGTTTTTATTGGTCTTGCTGGTTTAACTTATAGCGAGGCGTCGCTTTGCCGAGCTATTTGTCGATGGGTATGGACTACTCCATTTCTTGAATATAAGCATTATTTGCAAATGCCTTGGCTTTCTCGCTGATGTTATTCCAGTTCATTTCTGCAACCGATGTATTGGCTAATGCACCGATAGCACCAAGCATTGCGTCGTCTTTCATGATATCGGCATTGTTTTGAGCTTCATCTAATGCAGCAAGCAGTGATGTGAAATCGGTATTCATTTTCTGCCAATTTAACTTCAGCTTATTAATATGTGGGATAGCATCTTCAATTTGCTGAGATATAAGATCAATGCTTTCTGAAGAGCGATGGTAAGAGTTATATACCTTTTGTGTGTAAGACAATTGTTCTTCTAAATCTTTCACTTCGTTTTGCAGTTCATTGCGAAGCTTACGTGCTTTCTCTGCTTTATCTCCGTAGACACCCATGATTGGCACTGCGACCAAAGGGAACCATGCGTAGGTGACGGCGGTAGAGGCAACCGTGACGTAGTGAGTGTAGTCTTTGTTAAGTTGCGCGATTCGGGCATTGATGTCGTTTACTTGCTGTTGAAGTGCACTGCCATCATCCGTTAGATAGCCGTTATGTGTGCCTTCTAACACTTCAAGCTGTAGCTTTTGCGTGTCTAGCTGCGCAGAAAAGTCCAACAAGTTATCACCCACATCGGACACCTCTTGCTGGTATCTCAATGAAAAGTTTTGCAGGCTTTTCAGGTAAGCAATCGCCATTTTTCGGTTGCGTTCAACGGCTTCAATGTCTTCTGGTAACGGTGAGAATGCCTTTGCCAACATCTCATTGAGGGCGTCGCTCAAAGGATTAAGCATGTAATCTTTGATTTGCGCATAGTTAGCCAGGCTTAGTGATAGGTTAACGATGCTTGGGTATAGGTCCTTTTTCCAGTAGAAAGCGGTGTCATGGATATTTGAGTATTGCTGAACTAAAGCTTGGAAGTTAGAGAAAGGGATGTCGTTAGGAATGCTAAAAGCCGACTTCATGCTAGTTTCTGTCACGGGCAGTGCCAGTGCTCCCTCTACATAAGCTTGGATTTGGTACCACTCTTGCTGCTTGAGGATGAAATTGTCGGTTTCTAGATCGATAAAGACGCCATTTTCACCGATGATCGTATCGTAGGTGATTTGAGGAATATTCTGTTCCGCTGACGCTTGATTTGCTTGAATTGGCGCTGCTTGAGAAGTGAAAGCAAAAGAGGAAAGTAGCCCAATCGAGATGGAAGATAATACGAGTGTTCGCGTGATTTTTTTCATTTTTTATCCCTGTTAGATTTGTTATTAGCTTTTTTAAAGACAATAAATCCCCCTACCATGAAAATGGTATTTCTATATATTTATGCGGGTTTATTGAATTCTTTATATTGTTATTGTTGTAATTATGTTGTGGGTTTTAAATACACTCTCCATTAATGTGTTTTTTGTTTTTATAAGATTTGGTCAATCTATAGTAAATTTATAATGAAAAGTTCTATTTAGATCACATATTTGGATCTATATTGTTTGATTGTTGATCTATTGAATTTAGTGATATTTAAGTCATTAGTTTCTGTTCTTTCTTCAGGCTATATCTAGAAAGGCGTCGGAGATTTTTATTCTATTCACCAATGAGTTAAGTGATAAAAATGTAATTATCATAATTGTTGTGATTATTACTAAATCTGTTGATTGAATTGATGTTTATATAATTAGAACGAGCGTTTTAAATTTGACCTGTGCCAAATAAATAAGAGGTTTAATATTTAGCTTTAATTAAATTAGTTGAATTTAAATTAGTGATTATTAAATTAGCAATGTTAATTGTAGGGTGGAGGTTGGTTGGATATTTAGGGGAAGAATAATCAAGAGGATGGCGTATTTAATAGTCAGAAGTGAATTTGTATTAGCAGTATTAAGGAAGCTTGCCCATCATAGTGAGATATACACTGCTTGATGGACAAGCATTGGCGTTAGTTATTATTCATTGCCAGTTTCCCGAGTTTCATCGCAGCGGCGTGGTGACGGTGCATTAACTGCTCCATGTCTACGCCAATCACAGCACCATCGTTAACTCGCCACTTACCGGCAACCATCACCTTATCTGCTTGTTGAGCACCGCAGAGCAGTAGTGCTGCCAGTGGATCGTGGCTGCCAGAGAAGCGAATGTCATCAAGTTTGAACATCGCGATGTCGGCTTGTTTACCTACCTCTAGCGTACCAATGTCGGTTCGGCCCATTGCGGCTGCAGAGCCGGATGTCGCCCAGCGCAACGCATCAAAGTGTGAAACATTGGCAGAACCGTATTGTAGGCGCTGTAGATACATCGCCATGCGAACTTCGGCAATCATATTGGAGCCGTCGTTTGAAGCTGAGCCATCTACACCCAGTCCGACTTTTACTCCAGCCGCCTCAAGGTCATTGTTCTTACAAATACCGGAAGCCAACATCATGTTGGAAGTTGGGCAGTGGCTGATACCAATACCTGCTTTACCCAAGCGCTTGATCTCTTCTGGATTGAAGTGAATACCATGAGCAAGCCAAGTACGATCGTTGAGCCAGCCAACATCTTCTAGGTAATCGACAGGGCGTAGACCAAACTTCTCTATACAGAAGTCTTCTTCGTCTAAGGTTTCACACAGGTGGGTGTGCATCATGACGTTTTCACGTTCACTGATCTTGGCGGTTTCCCTCATCAGGTCGGTAGTGACCGAGAATGGCGAACAAGGCGCGAGTGCGATTTGAATCATCGCTCCTTCATCACGCTGGTGGTAGTCGCGAATCAAACGTTGGCTGTCATCGATGATGGCTTGTTCGGTTTGAATGGTGTGTCTTGGTGGTAATCCACCCTCATCTTCCCCTAGGCTCATGGAACCACGGGTGAATATGGCTCTAACGCCAAGCTTTTGAGCTGCTTCAACTTGTAAATCAATAGCGTGCTCAAGTCCGTTCGGCAACAAGTAGTGGTGATCGGATGCTGTGGTACAGCCCGACATCATCAGCTCAACCAGAGCGAGCTCGGTTGCGAGGCTCATCATTTCAGAATCGAGATTTGCCCAAACCGGGTAAAGGCTTTGCAGCCAATGGAAAAGCTCTTTATTCAGTGCACCGGGGTAGGCACGCGTCAGAGTTTGATAGAAGTGGTGGTGTGCATTGATAAGCCCAGGAGTCACAACATGACGAGAAGCGTCGACACTGTAGTCTACGGGTAGAGTTGGCTCTTTGTGTTTGCCAACCAGCTCAATGACTGTATTACCTTTAATGACGATACCGCCTTCTGCATCGGCGTGTGAGCCAGTGTAGATTGCGAGAGGATTCTTAATCCAGATGGTTTCCATTCATAGTAGTCCTTAGCCATCTCAGCCTTTTCAGGGAAGAGGGTCTTTATTTGGTATTTGTTGTTGAAAGATAAATTTGAATCAAGGACGATGAAAAATTCAGTGTTTATGCTGCGCCCGTGATTCTACGGAAATCGGTTTTACGTTCGTAAGTGATTCATCTAGTTCGTTTTTGGCTCTGGGTTTTCTGATGCTGCTTGAATCTCAGTAGCTGTTGTTGCTTGTTGAAGCTCTAGTTGCTCATCTGATTGTAGTGCTTCTTCGGCTGCCTCTTTCATTTCTAGCTCAACTTGCGCTTGGCTTTCTGCTAACGCTTCTTGCTCTTCCGCTCGTGAAGATTTCGGTAGCACAAGGTTTAAAACTACCGTCATGATGGTGCCAGTCGTAATGCCTGAGTGAAGGAAGTTCGCTAAATCGTGCGGTAAATGTTGAAGTAATCTTGGCTCGAAGGTCACAGCCAAACCAGATGCTAACCCCACACAGATTACCAAGGCATTTCGCTTGGTGTCTGCGGCTTTGATCAACATGCGGATACCTGCGTAGGCAATCATTCCGAACATCACAAAACCCACACCGCCTAATACAGGCTTAGGAATCGTAACGGCTATGGCAGCTAATTTCGGGAATAGGCCGCCTAAAATCAACAAGCCACCCGTTGCGGCAACCACATAGCGACTCGCAACCCCGGTGATACCAACAATACCAACGTTTTGGCTGAATGAAGCCAGTGGCATTGCAGTGAGAATCGACGATAAGGTACTGCCGATACCATCACCCAGTAGCCCACGTTTTAGGTCTTTACCGCTGACCTGCGTCTGACAGTTGTTGCCAAGCGCCATGAAGTCACCTGTTGCTTCAGCGATAACCACGATGTACACCAAACTCATACTGATGATGGCACTGATGGAAAAGGTAAAGCCATATTTAAAAGGTTCAGGACCGCCAATCCAAGCCGCAGAGCCGATCTGCTCAAGGTCGACCATGCCAAGTGATAAAGCCACAATGTAACCGCCAGCTAAACCGATCACGATCGCGGAAGCCGCAACCGCACCTTTACAGTAAACCGATACGCCAACCACAATCCCCAAAGAGACCAGAGCTAGAAATAGTTTGGGTAGCGTAGCGAATTGTTCGCTGTTGGCGGGAGAGTCTCCGACCCAGTTCATGGCAACCGGTAAAATGGTTAAGCCAATGAGCGTAACCACTACACCACTTACCACGGTTGGGAAAAGCTTACGGACCTTGTCCATGTAAAAGCTGGCGCCAATCACAACGAATGAGCCGATAAGCGCTGAGCCCATAATGGCTGCGACACCACCTTCGTTACCGATGGAAATGGCCACACCTAAAAAGGCAAAGCTTGAGCCCATTACCACGGGCAGCCGAATACCCACTGGACCAAAGCCAAGACACTGCGCGACGGTCACAATACCTGACGCCAATAGCGCAGCATTGATCAGTGAGACGATCTCGGTGTTGGGCAGGCCGATGGAGGCGCCAACAATAAGGGGGACTGCAACAATGCCACCAATCGAAGCAAGCATGTGTTGCAGAGCGAGTAGAAGGGTTAGCCCATGGGGCGGTCTTTCATTAAGGGTGTACAGAAGTTTCATTTGATATTCCTCTGCCTGCGTTTTCGTTTACAGGCGGTTGGCGGTCAAATAATGACTTCTACAAACTGCGTAGGGTCATAAAAAAGGTGCACCGAGTCATTGGGAGCTCTGCTCTCGAGTCATCAATGCAATTAGCTTTCTTAAAAATGTTGTCGTTGCTTGGCTAGCGAACGAGCCAAGCAACGTTTCTGAACGTTCAATGCCGAACTATTCAGGAAAGATAGGATTAACCGATGAACACCAGCTTGGCGATGAAGATAGCCGCTAGGAAGTACATCGAGATAGAGACATCTTTCGTTTTACCTGTCGCAAGCTTAAGTACGGTGTAGGTGATGAAACCCAGTGCGATACCGTTAGCGATAGAGAAGGTCAGTGGCATCATCAGTGCGGTAATCGCAGCTGGAGCACCGTTGGTAAAGTCTTTCCAATCGACGTGTTGCATGCTGCTCATCATTACGAATGCTACGTAGATCAGAGCGCCAGACGTTGCGTAAGCGGGGATCATGCCTGCAAGCGGTGATAGGAAAATTGCCGCTAAGAACAAAGCGCCCACCACGATTGCTGAAAGACCAGTACGAGCACCTGCAGCAACACCAGCAGCACTTTCTACGTAACTGGTTACTGGCGGACAACCCACACACGCACCTGCAACGCTTGAGATACTATCGGCTTTGAGTGCCTTGCTCAGGCCTTCAATCTTGCCGGTTTCTGGGTTAGTGAGGTTTGCACGCTCAGCAACGCCCATTAGCGTACCGGCAGTATCGAACATGTTTACGAAAAGGAAGGCCAAGATAACGCTGATCATGGATACGTTCAGAGCGCCTGCAATATCCATTGCCATAAAGGTAGGTGCTAAGCTCGGCGGTGCAGCGAAGAAGCCGTTGTATTGCACTAGGCCTAGCATCATGCCGATAAGCGTGACGCTTAAAATACCGATAAGTACCGCACCAAATACTTTGCGCTCACTTAGAACCGCAATAATCAAGAATGCGATAGCTGCAAGTAGGGCTTCTGGTTTGGTGAAATCACCCAGTGAAACCAAAGTTGCAGGGTTTTCGACGACGATGCCCGCTGTTTTCAAGCCAATTAAGCCTAAGAAAAGACCCACACCGGCAGTCATCGAGTAGCGTAAACTTTCAGGAATGCTCTCTATGATCCATTGACGAACCTTGTAGAAACTCATCCCGACAAACAAGATACCCGAGATAAACACCGCACCCAGTGCGACTTCCCAGCTATAGCCCATCTCGCTCACAACCGTAAAGGAGAAGAACGCATTCAGCCCCATGCCCGGTGCTAGACCAACAGGCCAGTTCGCAAATAAGCCCATTAATAAACAACCGATAGCGGCACCGATACAAGTTGCAACGAATACTGCGCCAGCATCCATACCTGAAGCGGCCATGATTTGGGGGTTAACGAAGATAATGTAAGCCATCGTCGCGAAGGTAGTGACACCGCCGACTAACTCATTTTTCACACTGCTTCCGTGGGCCTTAATTTTAAAGAATTTCTCTAAAATTCCGTTATTCGCATCTTGGTTGAGTATTTCTGTTTTACTCTCACTCATGTCTGCAAGTCCTTTTATGTTGTGATCCATTTATTGAATACAGCGAAATTTCAATATGAAGTTTTAAGGTTTGTCCTAGCGCTAAGTCTCTATTGACGAGTTTCTCGCGACTCATTTTCTAACTGTTAACGTTGTTAGTATTTTTATATGAGCGTGCTTAATGAACGCGCATCTTTTCAGATGCACGCATGAATCTGTTTATTGTTTGGTGATAGAGCCTAGATCGATAATCTAGGCGCAGGGATTAACTGCCCCGATAAGTAGAGAAACTGTATGGTGAGACTAAAAGCGGAACGTGGTAGTGCGCATCAGGATCATCTAAGCCGAAGCGAATCACTACGTCGTCTAAGAAAGGCACACCATCGAGTTCGACACCTTTGCTTTTGTAGTAATCAGCTACGTAGAACACCAATTGGTATTTCCCCGGTCGAAATTCATTCCCGGCCAGAATTGGTGCATCGGTACGACCATCTGAGTTAGTAAGCACTGTCGCCAGCTTTTCAGTGGAGTCTTCGTTGACCTTATAAAGCTCTACCTTGATCTCTGCACCAGGCAAGCCGTGAGTGGTGTCTAAAACGTGTGTTGTTAATCTTCCCATAGTCCTTTAATAGCGCTTTTGGCGCTCCTCTGTTCCGTGGTTTATGTATCCATTTCGACCTTGCAAAAGAGAGCAATTGGTCACTTTGTTAGCACTAACTATGTACGAACTGTACACAATTAGTAAAGTGAATTGTTGGGAAAATGTTAACTAATGTGTCGTTTTATCTGAATTTGTAGATGTTGAATATTCATTATTAGTAGTGTTGCATTTTGTTAAATACTTGTTTTTATTCGTATTTGGTTTGATATTTTAACTTAAGCAACAAAATCTTTACATTAAGATAAATAATTGTATACAATAAATGTACAGGGGTGAGGTTGCTCGGTTTTGGATAAATCACTAGCTGAATCATTTCGATGGGACAGCTGAAGAGCGGCTAAGCCAACCACTTATGTTAGGAGTACTTGGATGAATAAGGATTATTCAAGAAATTTGATCGGTTACGGAGCTAATCCTCCTAACCCTCAATGGCCAGGTAATGCGCGCGTCGCGGTTTCTTTTGTATTGAATTATGAAGAGGGCGGTGAGCGTTGTTTGTTACATGGAGACGACGAGTCTGAAGCCTTTCTCTCAGAGATCCCGTCAGCACAGCCGATCAAAGGCGAGCGTCACATCAGCATGGAATCCATCTATGAATATGGTAGCCGAGCGGGTGTATGGCGTGTTCTTCGCTTGTTCGATGAATATGAAATTCCACTGACTGTATTTGCGGTCGCTATGGCCATTGAGCGTCACCCAGACGTAGCTGAAGCCATGGTAGAAGCAGGTCACGAAATCTGTAGCCACGGTTATCGCTGGATAGACTATCAATATATTGATGAGTCAGAAGAGCGTGACCATATGACCAAAGCGATTGAGATTATCCAACAGGTAACGGGTCAACGCCCGCAAGGCTGGTATACCGGTCGTACAGGGCCGAATACTCGTCGTTTAGTTGCAGAAGAAGGTGGCTTCCTTTACGACTCAGATGCCTATGACGATGACCTGCCTTATTGGCACACTGAAACCGGTCATCCACAGCTAGTGATTCCATACACACTTGATGTGAACGATATGCGCTTTTCAACGGCGCAAGGCTTCAACTCTGGTGAGCAGTTCTTCCAGTATTTAAAAGACACTTTTGACACCCTTTATATGGAAGGCGAAACCGCACCAAAAATGATGTCGGTAGGACTGCATTGTCGTCTTATTGGTCGTCCCGGTCGTATTGCTGCATTGAGACGCTTCTTAGATTACGTAAAAGAGCATGACAGCGTGTGGCTATGTCGTCGAATCGATATTGCCAACCACTGGCACAAACATCACTCATACAACGGACAACATAATTAGAACGAACAGCAAGGAGGCTTAACGTGACTGAATTTCGATCTTGCCAACCAACAACCATGGACCGTGACACTTTTGTCACGCACTTTGCTGATGTTTACGAACACAGCCCATGGGTTGCTGAGGCGGTGTATGACCAGGGTTTGAATGCCGAAGACGACCACATTGAGAATCTTCATCTAAAAATGGCATCGACCTTGTTGAATGCCGACCAAGGTAAACAGTTGGCTTTGATCAACGCTCACCCGGATTTAGCAGGCAGAGCAGCAGTAAACGGCGAACTTACTGAGTCGTCGACAAAAGAACAAGCGGGGGCGGGCATTGACCAATGCAGCGCCGAAGAATTTGAAAAATTCACTTCTTATAACAACAGCTACAAAAGTCGCTTCAATTTCCCTTTTATCATGGCGGTGAAGGGAGCCAATCGTTACCAAATTCTTGAGTCGTTCGAGATGCGATTAGGAAATGATAGTGAAACTGAGTTTGCTACGGCGATTCAAGAGATCAACAAGATCGCGATGTTTCGTCTCTGGGATATGTAAGTTAACGGAGTTAACAGCTATCTCAGCCCAGTCTTAGTGCGCTAAGAGCCAGCTTTATGAGCGAATAAGCCACTAAGTTCTCATTTTATTATTACTTGATTAATTTCATAGGATTACACGGAAATGACCCATAAATTTGAACAGTACATCAACCTTGCAGACGAAAAACTCGGCGCAGAAGCTATCTTTGCAACAGACGATTTTTTCGCAGATAAAAGCCGTCTACTCAGCCATGCAGCACCTGAGTGGAAAGACGACTTATACGACGATAACGGCAAGTGGATGGACGGCTGGGAAAGCCGACGCAAACGTGGCGAAGGTTACGACTACTGTGTGGTACGCCTTGGCTTAGCTGGCACTATCGCTGGCGTTGATATTGATACCTCATTCTTCACAGGTAACTTCCCACCTTCGGCATCAATCGACGCGTGCTATTCACCACAGGGTGAGCCAACCGATTCAACAGAGTGGCAAGAAATCCTGCCTTCAATGGCACTACAAGGTGACCACCACCATTTTGAAGACATTGAAAGTGATCAAGTATTTACGCACCTGCGTTTGAACATCTACCCAGACGGTGGTGTTGCACGCCTACGTGTTTACGGCCGACCAAGTGTTGATTGGGACGCAATAGACTCTCATCAACAGGTGGATCTAGCAGCCGTTGAGCATGGTGGTCGAGCACTGGCATGTAGTGATGAACACTACGGTAACAAAGCCAATATTCTAGGCCCAGGCCGCGGTGAAAACATGGGTGACGGTTGGGAAACAGCGCGTCGCCGTACGCCGGGTAATGACTGGGTTATCGTAGCATTAGGCCACCCAGGTAATATCGAACGTATCATCGTTGATACGGCGCACTTTAAAGGTAACTACCCAGACAGCTGCTCAATTCAAGCGGCTTACGTGAAAGGTGGTACCGACGATCAAGTGGAAACACAAAGCCTATTCTGGCGTGAACTGCTGCCTGCTCAAAAGCTACAAGCGCACGAGATTCACGAATTCATTTCTGAGGTAAACGACCTTGGTGCGATTACCCACGTACGTGCAAACATATTCCCAGATGGTGGTATTAGCCGTTTGCGTCTATTTGGTACGAAAGCGAAATAGGTAAGGAAATCAGTATGAGTAATGGAATACGTCGTTTAACTATCGAACCGTTAACTAAGCAAGCTTTTGCAGAGTTTGGTGATGTTATCGAGTCTGATAATAGTGATTTCTTCATGATCAACAGTGGATCAACACGTCGCTACCACAAGCTAGCGACAACGGATGTGCAAGACCAAGGCGGAGAAGCGATCATCAGCATCTTCCAAGCTACGCCGTTGAGCTACCCACTGACTATCAAGATGCTAGAGCGTCATCCACTTGGCTCTCAGGCATTCATTCCATTACTTGGTCAACCCTATTTAATTGTTGTTGCCCCAAAAGGCGGTAACCCATCGTTAGCCAATTGCCGAGCTTTCTTAAGCAACGGTCGTCAAGGAGTGAACTATCACAAAGGGGTGTGGCATCACCCGGTTCTTGCACTCACGGATCAAGACCAGTTCTTGATCGTCGATAGAGGCGGAGAAGGGCATAACTGTGATGAAGTTTATTTTGAGAACGACCTAGTGGCATTGCATTTGGAAGATATGCCAACGGAAGACAACAAGGAAGAGCAACGCTTAGCTAAAGTGTTGTGATACAGGAGTTTATTATGGATCCGCATATTACAGAGTGGTTGAATTTAGCGATTCGCTGGATTCACATGATTGTTGGTGTTGCGTGGATAGGCGCATCATTTTACTTTGTTTGGTTAGAGAACAACCTTAACCGAGTTAACCCTAAAACAGGCCTTTCAGGCGACTTATGGGCGATTCACGGCGGTGGTATTTATCACCTAGAGAAGTACAAACTCGCTCCACCAGAAATGCCAGAGCACCTACACTGGTTCAAGTGGGAAGCCTACTTCACGTGGATCACAGGTGTGTGTCTACTGGGTGTCGTTTACTACCTCAACGCAGAAATCTACCTGATTGCACCTGGCTCTGGCCTTGATTCAACAACGGCAATCGCGATTGGTATTGGTTCTCTTATTGCCGGTTGGTTTATCTATGACCTACTGTGTGATTCGCCGCTAGGCAAAACGCCGGTTCTACTTGGCCTAGTACTTTTTGTTGGCCTGGTTGGTGCAACTTACGGTCTTACGCAAGTGTTCAGTGGTCGTGGTGCTTACATCCACGTGGGTGCCATTATCGGTACCATAATGGTGGGTAACGTATTCCGCGTCATCATGCCTGCGCAGCGCAATTTGGTGAAAGCGATTGAAGAGAAACGCGAACCGGATCCAGCACTGCCTGCGAAAGGTCTACTACGTTCTCGTCACAATAACTACATGACACTGCCAGTGCTGTTCATCATGATCAGTAACCACTTCCCAAGCACTTATGGTTCGGAATACAACTGGTTGATTCTTGCTGGCCTAGCAATCTTCAGTATCTTGGTTCGTCACTACTTCAACACACGTCATGGCAGTCAGAAGTTCGCATGGACAGTGCCTGTGGCGGCATTAGGTATGATTACTCTCGCGTTTGTTACCTCACCTTACGCGAAAAAACAGATGACTCCGGTAGTGCAAGCACCAGTGGTACAAGAAGCTCCTGTGAGCACGACGGAATCGAAGACTGAAGAGATCGCTTCAAGCAACACGGCTTCAACGGCGGCTGACTCTCAAGCTGTGTCTGCCGACCATGCCAAGCCAACGGCGAGTGCAGGTGTCAGCTTTGAAACCATTAACAAGGTCATTCAAGAGCGCTGTTCAGTGTGTCACTCTGCAACGCCTAGCCACGCCGCTTTTGCTGCTGCGCCAGCGGGTGTCATGCTTGATACGCCAGAAGAGATCAAAGCTAATGTACCTAGGATCGTTGCTCAAACCGTAACAACTCAGGTGATGCCTCTTGGTAACATGACTCAAATGACCGACGAAGAGCGAGCACTCATCGGCACTTGGGTAGAACAAGGCGCTACGATTCAATAACCGTACTTTTTAATAACCGTACTTTTTAATAACAGTACTCAGCATCCTTTACCTAAGAGCATGAGTCTTAGGTGAGGCTTGGGGAGAGTTTGGTCTTACGGGCACGCGCCAAACTCATCCCACCCTGTTTCCCCGGTTCCTATAACCGGGGCTTTTTGTTTTTGGACAAAGGAAAGGAAGAAGTATCAGATAGTTGATGACTCTATATGCATATGTGAATTAAAGTGTTTTATCAACAGTTTGGCTATATCAAGAGCTGTGTTGTGATTAGAAATAAACATAAGTCATTGTGAACATGTGCTTTCCGAAGGGAAAATAGAGATGGTTAGAAAAGGTATGCTTCTTCAGTTACTGGATGAACTCCGAACGCTTGAAGAAAATGGATCCGAATTTACTGCAAGAGAAGTTGCTGAATCTGTTGGCTACAGTGTTAACTCGGTGAATAAGTATTTTAATGAAAAATTAAAAGGTAAGTATGTTACTAAAGTAAGTCGCTCACTATGGAAATGTAGCGGTATCACGCAACTATCAAATGACCAGTTTTTCTTATTGATGTCTCAGAGTCAAAATACTCAGGCGTTGTTGATCAAATCAGCTAAAGGACGTATCTATCCTACGGAACTTACCTGTTAGTTTCTAATAGGCATACCTAGTCCTAGAACTTTGTTCATTGCTTTGACGTTTGCTAACGCCTCACCAACTTGAGCGTTATAACATCTCAAGCTCAATGTGCCGCTAGTCAGTCCTTTATATCGGGACATTGCCGTCTCAGAGATTGAACGGTCGTGGTAGCCAGAGTCAGTTTTCCATTGAGTTAGCGAATGGGCGTTGTTGATCAAATCAGCTAAAGGACGTATCTATCCTACGGAACTTACCTGTTAGTTTCTAATAGGCATACCTAGTCCTAGAACTTTGTTCATTGCTTTGACGTTTGCTAACGCCTCACCAACTTGAGCGTTATAACATCTCAAGCTCAATGTGCCGCTAGTCAGTCCTTTATATCGGGACATTGCCGTCTCAGAGATTGAACGGTCGTGGTAGCCAGAGTCAGTTTTCCATTGAGTTAGCGAATCGTTTTTAAGTGCATCGACCACTTCATTTCGAGGGTGTCCCTCTTCCCAATAACCAGCATTTATTCTGGGAGGTATGAGAGGTTTRCAACCCTTGTTTTGCAATACTTCATGGCACTTTTTTGTGTCGTAAGCACCATCTGCTGATACGGAATGAACTTTCCTACGCAGCGGATTCAATAATGTTGGGAGAGCTTCGCTATCACCAACATTGACGAGGCTGACTTCTGCACTAATCACATCATGGGTATCGACATCAACGGCCAGGTGCAGTTTACGCCAAGTTCTACGCTTCTCGGCTCCATGCTTCTTAACTTTCCATTCGCCTTCACCGAAGACTTTCAGNGTTTTGCAATACTTCATGGCACTTTTTTGTGTCGTAAGCACCATCTGCTGATACGGAATGAACTTTCCTACGCAGCGGATTCAATAATGTTGGGAGAGCTTCGCTATCACCAACATTGACGAGGCTGACTTCTGCACTAATCACATCATGGGTATCGACATCAACGGCCAGGTGCAGTTTACGCCAAGTTCTACGCTTCTCGGCTCCATGCTTCTTAACTTTCCATTCGCCTTCACCGAAGACTTTCAGACCTGTTGAATCAATGGCGATATGGCGAACTGAGCCTTTAGATTTGTTCTTGTATTTTACCTGAACAGTCTTTGAACGCTTGCTAATAYTGGTGTAGTTAGGAGAGCGCAAAGGGACGTTCATCAAAGCAAATATAGAATCGATAAAGCCTTGAAGCGCACGTAACGGGAGAGAGAATATCCCTTTAACCATCAAAGCTGTTTCAATAGCAGTATCAGAAAATTGAAAGCCTCTACCTCGTTTACCATGGTGACTTTTACATTGCCATGCTTCAACGGCTGAGTCGTCAATCCAAAACGTTACTGAGCCTCGCTTGCACAAGGCTTCATTATACTCAC